>NZ_JAUBTR010000127.1:0-9680 GCF_036705045.1 Microcoleus sp. BR0-C5 | reverse complement strand
AGAGACATAAGATAGGCTGCACACTGAAATTATATTTTGCTCATTATAGGATCAATCATTCTGTGGTGTTCTCTTAGACAACAAATATACTCCTCTGATTGTGAGGGCCGCGAAGCAATCGCAGTGTGAAAATTGTTCACCAACGCCGGGTTTTTTCCTGTCTCTTGTTGCAAATAGCGAGATACACATTTATCACAAAAAGTCAAGTTAAATTTATTTTCGATATTTGAGATTGCAGTTTGATGCCCTGAGACTGCGGGTGCGATCGCCCCTGCAACATCCTGAATTTGACATAAAAGCCCAGCAGACAAAAGGTTTCAAGAGCTAAAATTCAACATAAAAACTCGAAAATACATAATCCTAACTTATGTTATTCAGGAGAGTATGTTAAGAAAATTAGCAATATTTTAAGGTTAGTTGCAAAACGCAGGCTGTTGTCACCGCCGCAGAGGCAAGAGTGCTAGCTTTGATCGCAATATCTAAGTTTTCAGCTTAACAGCTACCAACAATAAAAAATATGTACGACAAACGTCCCGATCGAGATTTGGCGACTGCTGCTGTTACTGCGGCTTTGGGAGCTGGGGTCGTTACCTCTTTTGCGGTGAGCCGAGGACAAAACCCGCTGGTAGCCATCGCAATTACTGTTTTTGCAGCGGGAGTAGCTGTAATTTGCGATCGGTTCGGCTTAATTTAACTACCAGCCGGGAAGTCCCGGGCGTATATTTAGAGGGGATTAATCAGAGCGCTCGGCCCCGTACCCCGTTGGGAATTACGCCCGCGTGATGAAAGGCTCGTCGGGTTTCGGTACCGAAACCGACAATTATTCTTTTATACCCCAAGATGATCGGGAAATACTCTGATACTATATTAGCAAGTGGGGGTGGAACTACCTCACTATAAAAAGCATGAGAAAAAAAAGGAAAAAGAAGCCTGCGGTCTAACTGTACTCAGTTGACCGTCAGGTTTGTTCACTACAAAGTCAACTTATCAAAAAATCCCCGCCCTATTTGCAACTAGCAAAAGTGGGGATTTTTAGTGGCTAGTTTTTTGGTTAATCAGCGGTACTTTCCCAGATGCACTCGCCACATGAAGAAGCCGCGTTTCTTAACAAAAAAACTGCGATTTCAGGCTCTTTACCTGACAACCAATTAAGTTGATGACAACCTGCGTCCAAGTCTTGTGGTAATTTCTGCTGCCGCCAGATAAAATATTAGCCAGCGATTAAAAGGGCGGGTTTTTGAGATTGTCAATTATTGGCAGATATTTTTCGTGAGGGGAGCCCCTACCGTATTAGGGGTAATCGACCGGACATAATATTAAAGGCTAAGATGTGCCTACAAACTTTTTTGCTGAGTCTCGCGTCTCTAGAAGCAGCGATGCTATCTTGGTTGTTACCTGTAATTATTTTTGACAGTAAATTTTTTATAAACACGGGTGCTTCGCGCTTTCCAAGTAGAACTTAGCGTTGATAGAATCCAAGCCAAGCGTGCCAAAAATCATTTTTGGCAGTTTGCTCACACAACCCACCCACAATTTCACACTAAAAAATTATGGAATCCCTTGCTTACCTCGAACTTGCTCTTGTTTGCGAAGCACCCCCAGAGTCGAAAATTTTTGATGAGCCCAAGTGGCAAAACCTATCGAGTCAGACTTACGTCCGTTTGTTGTCTCTGGCTTTGATGCTGTCGGTTTTGAGTGCAGCAGGTGCGGCTTTTGCTCAAATAGATCCGGGATATCCCAATGTCCGAGCGATTCAAGACAGGTTGCGGGAACTTGGTTATTTTCCCAGATCATCGACAGGTCAACTCGGCCCGGTAACAAAACAAGCGCTGACTAACTTTCAGCGAGACTATCAACTGTCGCTGACTGGTAGGCCCGATCGAGCTACTGTGATAGCACTCAACAGTTTTGCCGGGGATGACGATCGACCTTTTAATACTATTTATACAAATTATCGGGAGCTGCGTTTTGGAGACGCAGGTGCAGATGTTTCTGCTCTCCAGCGCAGGTTGAAGCAGCTAGGCTACTTCAGCGCCCATCCCACAGGGAGTTTTCGCGAAGTTACTCAAAATGCGGTTAGATACTTCCAGCGAATTAATCGACTGCGGGTAACTGGAATTGCCGATAGGCAAACTTTAGCTTTGCTGTTTGGTTCCACCCGGCCGGTTCCCCCCGTTACGCTTCCAGGGAATATTTCGGGAAATGGCGGTTGCAAGGGGCTGCGGTTCGGGGACAGAGGGGCGACGGTAGACTTGATCCAGCGACAATTAAAAGCTTTGGGCTATTTTGAAGGTGGCGTTGACGGCAAGTTCCGCGAACGCACTCTCTACGCTGTGACTCGTTTTCAGCAAGATTATAATCTGGTTTCTGACGGCTGCGCTGACACTGCTACTTTGACTGCTATCGATGCCCAGATGAGGGCAGCTCAAATTACCTTATATCCTGGGGAAAATGACCAGCAGAGTAATGCCGGAGATTTTCTGGAGTTGGGCGACAGAGGCCCAGAAGTAGAATTTGTGCAGCGGCGGCTGCAACAATTGGGTTATTACAGGAGCCAGATTCACGGTTGGTTCGATCGACCAACTCAGGCAGCTTTGATCCGCTTTCAGAGGGATAGCGGGCTGTTCGGGACTGGAAGAGTGGATCGCAGCACTCGATCTGCTTTGCGACAAGGCAACAGGCAGGCAGCAGCGCCGTTGCCGTCGCTCGCTGCGGGTCTGCGACGGGGCGATACTGGGCCTGCTGTCCGACAACTTCAGTCTGCGCTCAGAAGTGTGGGCAAAAACCCCGGCCAGGTGAACGGAGTATTTGGAGCCGAGACCGAGTTTGCGGTGCTGTCGTTTCAGCAGGAACGCAATTTGTCACCGGCGACGGGTATTGCCACTCCGGCGACTTTGGCTGCGCTCCAAAACGGATTAGCTGGGCGGCTAGCTGTTCCTGCTGTTCCAATTAGCAGCAGTTTCAACTCTCGATCGAGCATTCAGCAATTACAAAGGCGGCTGCAAGACCTCGGCTTTTACACAGGCTCGATCAGCGGAGTTTTCGATACTTCGACGAGAGACGCCCTTGATCGAGCTCAGCGCAGTTACGGGGTCAGCAGCGACGATTTGTTGAGCCAAACTTTTTAGCCCCAGGCTTGCGGACGCTACATCAAAGAAATCGGGTTTCTGGTTTCCGACTCATTCCTGAAATGATGTATTTTTCTTAAGAAACCCGGTTTCTGCGTAACTGCGATCGCACTTGGGCTACCCATTTTTGTTAAAAATTGTAACAAGCCGTATTTGAAATGCGAAAATAGTGTATTGTCACTCGATTGAATCCGGGGCACTGCTGCCGTTCTGGGCGATCGACCTCGGACAAGACCAATTGCTCGAAACCAAAGACGGCCATCCCATCCGCAAAGCTTCGTGGCACACCGTATGAATGGTTAGCTGGCAGTCTAGCAGGTGCAACCCAGACTTTTCAGATTGCTTCATGCCAATTTTCAAAATCGAATCGTTGTTAAATTCGATCGTTCTGTTGCACTGAACGCAGACTAGGTGGTGGTGGTGATGCGGGTAAGGCTGGTTTATCTCATAGTGTTTGTGACCTTCTGCTAGTTCGAGTTCGCGGAGGAGGCTCATCCTTGCCATTAACTTTAAAGTTCGGTAAATGGTGGACAAGCTAATGTTTTCGCCGCGATTTTTTAACAAAGTGTACAAATCCTCCGCACTCAGGTGATTGCCTTTGGGGAGGTTCTGAAACACGTGCAAGATGGTTTCCCGTTGGGGAGTCATCCGCCACCCTTTGTCATTGAGTTCGGATTTGAATGAGGACGCGGTATAAAGTGCCATTGTGACCCTCTCAAGAAAGTCTGCCTATTGACAATAATACACAACGATCGAGATATTTTGCAAATATCGCAGCTTATTGAAAAAAGGTTGAGGAAAAAATTTGGTTTTTGATATTGTTTGACTTTTAACCAGCTTTATGACTGAAAGCATCCAGGATACCCGCCACGTGATTCATTCCCACGCGCAGACTCAGGACCCAGAAATAAAAAACCTGTATCCGATAAAACTTGCCCCCCGAATTTATGCGTGGGGTCAATGCTTCAACCCTTTAATCTAAAATCTAAAATCTAAAATCTAAAATCGATTGACTTGCAGCAGAGGACAGAGAAGTTGTTTAGAAGTAAATATTGTTACTTCTGCCGAATGCCTCATGCCTTCTGCACAAGTGCCAAATGCCTTGCTCCCTGATTAATCGCGCTGACGGACCTGCCAAATTTAAGTCAGAGACTCCAAATAGTCGCGGACGCGGTTGCGACGCTTAGGTTGGCGGAGTTTTTGCAAAGCTTTGGCTTCAATTTGACGGACTCGTTCGCGGGACAAGTCGAGGGCGCGACCGATTTCGGCCAGCGAATAGGGGTGTCCGTCACCCAAACCAAAGCGCATCAAAATTACATCTCGCTCGCGGCTGGTCAAATCTGCCAGCAGTTGCTGCAAGTCGCGGTGCAAAGCTTCTCGCATCAGCATTTCTTCTGGGGAGATGCTGTCGGTTTCGAGCAAGTCGCCTAACTCTGTATCTTTTTCGTTGCCCACTTTAGTTTCCAAAGAAACAGAACGGGGAACTCGCAGCAAAACTTCTCGGACTTGGGGCGCTGTCATGTCCAACTCGACAGCGATGTCTTCGATCGTAGCTGTCCGACCTTTTTCTTGAGAAATTTTGCGCTGGGCTTTCTTGATTTTGTTCAGTTTTTCGGTGATGTGGACGGGGAGGCGAATGGTGCGGCTTTGAGTGGCGATAGCCCGCGTAATTCCCTGCCGAATCCACCAGTAGGCATAGGTGCTAAACCGATAGCCCCGCGTCGGGTCAAACTTTTCTACAGCTCGCTCCAGTCCCAGAGTACCTTCTTGTATTAAGTCGAGCAATTCTAAACCGCGATTTTGATATTTTTTCGCCACCGAAACCACCAGGCGCAGGTTCGCCTTGATCATGTGGTCTTTAGCTTCGACGCCTTCAGCTTGAATTCTTTCGATCGTCTCTACCGTCATCTCGGCTAACTCGGCCCACTGGCGCTTGCCTTCGGACATAATTCGCTTGAGTTCTGGCACGTCACCGACACCGGCGGTTAATGCCCAGCGTTCCAGGGAAGGTTTATGTCCCAACTGTGCGGATAACCGATCGCGCACTTCTATTAAATGCACGAAGCGTCCAATTAGCCCTTCTTCCTGGGAGGCGACGGTGTTGCGTAATTCCAGCAATTTGATATAGCGCTGAACTTTTTGAGCTTCCGAGACTTCTTCGTCTCTACCCAAGAGACGAACCCGACCTATTTCTTGGAGGTACAGGCGCACTAAATCTGTAGTGCGACGGTTGGCATTTTTTTGCAATTTGGCTGCTGGGTCTGCATCTTCTGTCTCTGCTGGGTCTTGGTCGAGCAGTTCGTCTCCAGCTTCTTCAGCATCTTCATCCAACACATCACCTTGCAAGGGATTGACTCGCAGTTGTTCGTCGAATTCAGCTTCAGCGTAAAAAGAGGTGGCTGGCATAGTGATTTTCTCAGTGGCTCCGGTGAAAAGATGCTACGCTTAGCGGTTATTTATAATTAAGATGCCCATTTGGTTAAGACGAAGCATCACCGCTTTGTGTTTCTTTAGTAACTTTTCTGACTTTTCTGCTGTTGTTTGATCGAACTTTTGCTGCCCCACTTGTTTTACCAAGATTCTGGAAAAGGCTAAGAACTTTCTGATGTAACAGGTTGAAGGCCCGAAAAGTGTGTTGTACTTCTTTGTTTATGTAGCCAGTATAGATAGTGACTGGCTAGAAACAAGTGACGTTAGTCAGAAGTTAAGTTAATCTTCATCACCAATAACCTGGTTCCCGATCACTTCGGAAAATTCGCCATTTTTTTAATAAAACTTTATATAACTCGGCGCTGTTGATTAAATACGCTGCCGTGAGCGCGGAAGTTTAATCCATTATAGAATATGGGTTTCAGAGTTGCTAGAGTCCCCAGTACCGAGTTATTGGCTGACGCAAAAACCGGGTTTCTTCCTCAAATTTCTGGATTAAAACCTAGAAGTTTGAGAAAGAAACCCGGTTTCTGGAGCTCTTTTGGGTAAGTCGCGACTTGGAGGCGACGATCGACCGATAATTGTTTTGCTATTGGCTGCTGCTTCGGGCTTAACATCACGCCCCGAACACCAGCATCTGAAACCGGGTTTTTTGCCCTGGGCCTGCATATCAAGCGCAAGTTTTTCCTGGCTGTTACCCGGTCGATCGGGTTTTAGTGAGAATGGTGCGATCCTCTTCGAGGGCTTCGCTAACGGGCGCAAGTCAACTCAAATTAAAATTGCTAGCGTGGGTAAAGTTTCATCAGTTCCCTCACCTGTTCGGCGTGATAGGAACTGCGAGTTAAGGGAGAAGCGACAACTTGCAAGAATCCCAAAGACTCGCCAAACTTTCTCCAAGCATCAAACTGTTCTGGAGGCACAAAGTTTTCTACGTTCAAGTGCTTTTGAGTCGGTTGCAGGTACTGTCCAACTGTTAAAATATCGCAGCCGACAGCCCGTAAGTCCTGCATCGCCTCCCGAATTTCGGTGTCTGTTTCTCCGAGCCCCACCATGATGCCGGATTTGGTGTAAACCCCTGGTGCGAGTTGGCGGCTTCGCTGCAATAGTTCCAAGGTGCGATCGTACTTTCCTTGCGGCCGCACCTTGCGGTAAAGTCGCTTTACGGTTTCGGTATTGTGGTTGAGTACCTCTGGGCGGGCTGCGAGAATGATTTCTAAAGCCTGCCAGTTGCCGCACAAGTCGGGAATTAAAACTTCTATAGTTGTATCGGGCATCGCCGATCGCACTGCTTGAATGCACTCGACAAACACAGATGCGCCCCCATCCGGCAAATCGTCCCGGTTGACAGAGGTAATCACGACGTGATTGAGTTTGAGCCGCTGCACTGCTTGCGCCAATCTTTGGGGTTCCGTCGGATCTAAAGGTTGGGGCTTTTTCTCAAAATCGATGTCGCAGTAAGGACAAGCGCGGGTACAAGCCGGGCCCATAATCAAAAATGTCGCAGTACCTGCGTTAAAGCATTCGCCGATGTTCGGACACGAAGCCTCTTCGCAAACCGTATTCAGGGATAAATCCCGCAAAATTTCTTTGACGTTGCCGACGCGCTCCCACTGGGGGGCTTTAACTCGCAACCACTGGGGCTTAACTGTCACGTCTGTCTCCGCCTGAGTAGTGTTTTAAAAATCATTATATACGAGGTTGCTAAATTTTAACTTGAATGTGATAAGCTTAAAATCTAGTGACTAATTTCGGGATGTAGCGCAGCTTGGTAGCGCACCTCGTTCGGGACGAGGGGGTCGCAGGTTCAAATCCTGTCATCCCGATTGACTTTAACTCTTTACAGGTAACTGGTTTCAGATTTATTACTCTCTAGGATATTCCATTTTCCGCTCATCCTTCGCTCAGTCCGACTCTTCTAAGTAGCTGAGTATCTCCAAAACTGCTTCCATATCAGCCAAGTCCGCCCTCGACTTTTTACGCCGCGCTTTCAATCGGTTGAGCAGGTCGGCCGGCTCTGGAAATTCTGCCACGGTCGGAGCTGAGTTTTTATTTGCTTCCCGATCGCGCTGCACTTCCTTGAGCTCTTGCTCCAACATCTGAACCTTCAACCCTAAATCGCCGTTGCGCTCGTGCAACTGATTGAGTTCTGCATCCCATTCTGCAAGTTGCTTGTTGGCCGCTTTCAATTCCTGCCTGAGTGATTCATCGTTGCCATCACTCAGGCACCATTGGTAACAAGTTAAGCTTGTATGGCAGTTGTCAAGGGGGTTTGAGAAGATGTCTCAAATAAAAATTGGTTCTGGCCTCGCTGTCGATCGGGGAAAGGGGCAACAATTAACTTAACATTGGGCTTTCGTTGAGATTTAACAATACCTAAATCTCGATTTTCTCTTCAAGGCGAAATACTCTATCGGGTCAGTTGCCGGTGCGTTGTTGGCGGGCTACATAAAAATGGTAAAGACCCCGGTAAATCATTTCTAATGAAATCGAATCTATTGGTAAAGAGAGTTGGTCAGCAACGGCATCACCTAAATCGACCAAGATTGCATAAAATATCCAAGTTCCCCAAATTTGAAGCTGAATGCCGTTGAGAGAACCCGTCCACAAATAACTTAATCCCAACAGCATTTTTACGGTATTAAAAGCCTCTTCTATTCTCCAGCGCCTGCGATATAAATCTGCCACGACGTAGGGTGGCAGCATTTGAGGATCTAGTACGCTTGTCAAATAAGAATGCCAGGTTTTACCCGAACGAACTTCTATCAAACGTAAGGTAATAAATGGATTTTTTGCTGTTCCCGAACCCAAACGTACCAGACTATTTTTAAGGTCGTAGCTTTTAGTAAATACTTGCTGTATTTGAAGGGATGCTACTTTTTTTAAACGAGTAATTAAGTGAATATCTTGTTCAATTAATTGGAGCCCAAAGCTGAAATTATAAAACCCTCTATCCAGTAAAAGTAAGGTTTTATTTGGTACTAATTGCAGGATGTTTTCTTCAAGCTTAACATCAGAAGCTCTCGGGTTTTCCTGAAACCAAATATCAACAGGGAGCCTGGTCATTAAATCTATGACTGTTGCCATTTTTCCTGCTAACTGCCCTTTTGGTATATCTTCTAGGCTTTTGAGCTTGCTTGCATAATCCTTCGAGCGTTGAACTATCTACTATCCAAATTCTCGAAAATTTGGTTAAGGCAAATTGAATGCTTTCTGGTAAAGGTCGTTGGTTTCTCTGGTGCCAAGCAGTTTTTAAACTCGGCAATAAATTTTTGAATACTCCCTCAAATAAGGTGGCGGGAAAACTTAAAAACCTTTGAGACATTGCTTGTTGAGTGACTGTTGTAGGCTTGCACCACAAAAAACCTGATCTTGCCAGCATTCTTGTAAGTTCTGTCACCCCCGCTACATCTCGCCACAATAGAGTTAATACTGCTGCTACCATCAACGGCAGGTTAAGAATTCTCCCTCGTAAACCTAGTTGACGGTAGTAATTTTCTTGTGAGGTGATGGCTGGTGTTAATAATGCCGATAGTTGCGAGGCAATCGCTTCATCTTCCACCATCGGTCTTGTGGTTTTTTTGGCGTGTCGCGGTTGGTTTTTTGACTCTTAGCCATATTTATTGACCTACACAATCGCTAGAGATTTTTTTTTTGAGTTTTCGCATTTAGACAAAGTTTGTTTGGAAGCATATTTACAACTTTTGTCAATACAATATCCTCATGAATTACACATCATTCAAGTAGATAACGCACCCGCTCATAATTTAAGCTCATCTGAATTACCAGACAAGATCATTTTACTATTTCAACCTCCGGCTTGTCCAGAAGTAAATCCCACAGAAAGAGTGTGGGAATATCTCAAAGATTTTTTAGCTTGGTCGATGTTTAGTAATCTTGACGAACTCCGCACAAAAATCCAGGAAATTTTGGCATCTTTCACCGATCGCGTCATTGGTTTTCTCACCGGATGGTCTGGGATTTTACATTCTTTATCTCTATCACATCTTTAAAAAAATGGTATGACTACGGTTTGACGATAAAACGACCGGCTCTCCTGAACTTATGGTTATAAGTTTATCTAATCAGAAAAGCAAGCTAATACGCGATTCCTAAAATTATTAA
>NZ_JAUBTR010000201.1:0-1415 GCF_036705045.1 Microcoleus sp. BR0-C5 | reverse complement strand
TTCTGAAACTTTACCCAAATGGGATATCAAGATTATCCCCATTTAATAGGTACTTTATTTTTCCGCAAGTCCCTAAGCTTAAAGAGCAGGAGCCAAGCCTACAGTCGGTTCGGATCACACCGAGCAACGAGCCACTGAAACAATTAGAAATACTGTTAAAGGTATCGGAACAGCATTCAATATTGGTGGTAGACCAATTTGAGGAACTGTTTACCCTCTGCGAGGATAAAGCCAATCGGCAAGAATTTATTGACAAGTTGTTTCACCTTGCCGAAGGCCAAAAAATTGTCATAACGATGCGGGCGGACTTTTTAGGAGAGTGTACCTTCTACCCCTAGCCCTGTCAAGGTGACTTGTGAGAGGGTTCTAAGAGTCGAGCAGTAGACAGGTGGGGATGTTTAGGATCATAAATAGGAGGTCCTTTTTTCTTCTTGGGACCTCTGGGTTGCTTGAGAAAATTGAGCAAACGGACTTGCTGGCTGAGAAACAGAAGTACATTCCCGAACTCGGTTAATGGTAACGAATCAAATACCTGCCAATGAACAGGTTCTATTGCAATCATCATTCCTCGATAAACTCCTTGCATTTCTTCTACCATATAATAGGAGGAAAGCCCCGCTTCAATTTTGCCGTGACCATGCACGGTGGCTAAAGCCGCACGGACTGTGGCTAAAATATTGTAGGCGACTAAGGCTAAACAAAAAGAAAATAAAGCCGCCTGGGGATAGCCCAAGGTCTTAATTTCACATTGATAATTTTCGGTAACTACTTGAAACAAGTTTTCAATACTTCGGCGATTTCGATACAAAGATGCCACCTGGTCAGTCGAAACTTTATGTGAAGAAAGAGTGGTAAAAATAGCCACTTCTTTTTCTCCACTTTGAGTGGGTTTAAATAACCGCAGCAGGACTCGGCGCATGACTAAACTTTCTCCATTATTAGTAATGCAGACTTTTTGTTCTAATAACAAGCCAGCCTCAATTTGGCCAATTGATTTTAATTCACTCACGGGTTCCCAGGGCATCGTTTGATGTTCTCGAATAACAAAATACGCCCCTTTTTTGTTCAACCCCAATAAGAAATCCCGGGTACACATATTCCGGTCAGCCATCCATAATTCATCTCTTTCAACGGTTTCTAACACTTGAGAAAATAGCCGTCTTTCTTGAGCATGACCATCTTCACACAAAAAAATATTGATAGCTAAGTCTAAGTCCGGGTCTAGCACGACCAAAGACTTGCCAGGTAATACTTTGGCTCCTTGCCCCTTGAGTACATCTAAGCGATGGTCCGTTCCAGCCAAGCAATTTCCATCCAAAATTCTGACCTTCATTCCAGAGACATCTCCAAAAACAATTAAAGCCTTTGTGTAACGCCGGCTGTATGACGTAAATGCAATCATCCTAAATTAGCGA
>NZ_JAUBTR010000015.1:103616-116918 GCF_036705045.1 Microcoleus sp. BR0-C5 | reverse complement strand
GGATTTTAAAGTCCCAAAAGCCTTTCGACCCCAATTATTTGACTGCTACCCCTTGACAGGTCAAGACAGTATCTACAGGATGCGTGAAGATACAAGAAGCGATTTCAATCGCCAGTTGCTAAAAAAGGTTTCAGCCTACGGTTTTAAACAGCGGGGTATCTGCTATCTCTGCTAAGAATTGGGCGAATTGTAGATCGAATAATTGAGTTTGATTTCTTTCCTCAACCCAACCTCCACAGTTTGTGGTAGTAATTGAAATGGAGTGAAATATAGCACCTCGGTAAGGACACCACAATGTTGTCTCCCTACTGTGTTGTAAGCAATTTACAATTGCTATATTTATCCTCGTAAATGCTTAACGCTTTGGTTTCTTCAGATCAACAGTTTTCGGCTTAGCCGCCGGAGTTCTCGGATAAAACTTAAACTTATTGAGCGCAGCACTGGCCGATTTAGCCACACCGCTATCTATATCTCGCAAAGCTTTTTGTAGCAGCGGAATCACTTTTTCCGACTTAATCATTGCTAGTGCTTCCACAGCAGCTTCGCGCACCTCCGGGTGAATATCTTGAGCTAATTTTCCCAAGGTTTCTATTGCTCGCTGACCTTCGGATCTCAGAGCATTAGCAGCCGCCATTTTACCTAAAGCAGACGCTGCAAACTTGCGGGTTTCTTTGTCCTGACTTTGAACACATCCCATCAACTGTGGCAGGGAATAGCTTGGTGCTTGTCTGGCAATAGGAAGCTGTTGTTCGACTTCGGGTTGATGTAAATCAATTGATTGTGGTTCGGAAAAATCTGTGTAATTTAACTCTTCAACTTCTGTTTTATTTAACTCAGTTGACACTTCCTGCCAAACTTCTTCTTGTGAGAAACCTTCGGGAAATTCTGTTGAATTTAACTGACTAAACTGCTGATCGGAGACTTCTTGTTGTTGTACATTACTCTCGTACTGCTCTTGCAAAGACCTGATAGTAGCTTGCATCTGAGCTTCGTGGTCTCTCAACTGCTCGTGAGCCGCTTGCAACTGACTCTCGTATTGCTCTTGCAAAGCCTCCATATTTAACTGCATCTCAACCTCGCGGTTCTCATATTCCTCGGCAGTTTGCCTCAAGCGAATTTCGTGTTCATTTTGCAGGTTTTGCAAATGTTGCTCCATCTGAGCTTGATAATTTAGATGCAATTCGTCAGCAACTCTAAGTAAATGATGTTCGTGTTCTGCTTGCAAAGATTGGATATTTTGCTGCATCCTAGCATTGTTAGCGGCTTCTAATTCCTCGCTGATTTGTCGCCGCAGCTCAGGCTCGTGTGCGCTGACAACTTGTTGGAGCTGACTGTCGCGTTCTGCATGAACTTGTTGGAGCTGACTGTCGCGTTCTGCCAAAACTTGTTGGAGCTGATTTTCATATTGAGCCGCAACTTGTTTGAGCTGGTTTTCGTATTGGGTAGTAACTTGTCTGAGTAAATTTTCGTGTTCGATAGTAGCTTTTCTAAGCTGATTTTCCCGTTCTCCTTTCTGAGATTCGACAGCTTGTTGCACCCGAGACATCTGAGCTAATTCTATTTCCTCAGTAATTCTGCGAGTTTGCTGCAAGTATTCTTGTTTTTGCTTGTTTAAGCGCTTTTCTACTAACCAGTAAGCAACTGCTATCCCTGCCAAAAAACCTACGATCGCTCCTATGATACCCACAACTGAGATCCTCCCGACAAAATAGTGATGCTGGACTTTTTACATTTAACCATACAGCCTCCTGTAACCGCCCAGTAGCAACAGCCAGGCTGTCACTGCTAGCCAGTGAACCGCCACCGCAGGCCAGATAGAACCGCTTTGCAGGTATGCGAGGGAGCACGCAACTCCCAAAATTGCCGCCAGTAGCAAAAATACTGGATTCATAAAGCTCGATCGACCAACCGGGTAAAAAGTCAGCGCGTTCAGCGGGTGGTAAACTACAAAAACCGCCAAACTCGCGCATCCCCAATACCACAGCATTAACCCAGAAGCCTTCTCAAACGGGTGCGGCAGCATTAACACCCGGAACAATAATTCCTCGGTGATGCCCGGACTTAACAAACAGCCAAGAAGCACTCCCACAATTGTACGCCGAGAGGTTTGCACGTCTACTTTCAGAAATCCCGACCAAAAACCCACAGAAAGAGCGATCGAAGTGTAAACCAGCGCGAGCATAGCTGCAACCAGCCAATCGGTGAAATCGGGAATAGTTGAAAAAGCCAGGGTGACGCGGCGTATCAGGAATCCCGGCAGCACCATCGCGCTAAAATTTAACATAATCAAACTGATCCTTAAAATTTTCAAACAGATGTTAGCAGTAAGTTGAGCCGTTTATTATGCAAAACCAATCATTGCCGCCCGTCAGAGTCCGCGTTTTTGTTTCGGGATTAGTTCAAGGAGTAGGATTCCGATATTCCACGAGGAATCAAGCAAAGTATTTCGGCCTGGGCGGCTGGGTGAGAAATCTCCCCGATGGGCGCGTCGAGGCTGTCTTTGAAGGCTCCAAAAAAGCTGTGGAAGGAATGATTAGTTGGTGCCGCCGCGGCCCCAGCGGTGCTACGGTTAGTGAGTTGGTTTTGGAATACGAATACCCGGAGGGCGATTCCCTTGGCGATAGCTCCGCAGCGCGTACTTTTGAGATCCGGCGATAACATAATAAAGGGAATAATCTGCGGTTGAAACTGCCACTATACAAATGAAGTCTGCCGTAGGTTAGGCAGACTTCGCCCACGCAGACTAAAGAATGAATCGCATAAAAAGCGCGAATTTCGTATTGCCAATTATCAATGATTAGCAAGTTGACTTAATTTAGCAAACAACTGAGTAACTTTGGTCAAATCTTTATCTCCCGGCGCTATTTCTACGCCACTAGACAGGTCAACACCGCTGAAGTTATTGCAGATCGCACTATCAATTGCATTTAAAATATTATCGGGTGTTAAACCGCCCGCCAGCAGCCAAGGACACGGCGGTCTAAACTCTGATAACATCATCCAGTCGATCGTTTTACCAGTACCGCCCAATTGCCCTGGATGGTAAGCATCCAGCAGTAAAGTATCGACACGAACAGCATAAACAGCAGCGGTGGCTAAAGTTTCAGGAGTCTTAACTCTCAGGGCTTTGATAATTTCAATTCCCGGCAAAAACTCCCGCAGTCGATCGCAATATTCCGCTGTTTCATCTCCATGCAACTGCACCCCGCTTAAATTTGACTCTGCCGCTACTTGACAGATATTTTCTATTGTGGTGTTGGCAAAAACGCCGATGCGATCGACATTTTCCGGCAACTGCTCGACAATCAGGCGAATTGTTTCTGGGCTGACATAGCGGGGGGAAGCCGGCACACAGATAAACCCCAAAGCCTGGGCTCCCAAGCGGGCGATCGCAATTCCTTGGTCTAATTTAGTGATTCCGCAAATTTTAACCCGCACTCCGACTCCTCCCTTCCGAATTTGTATCAAAATATAAACGAATTGTTAACTATTAAAACAAATCTTAGTTTAATGCAAAACGCTTTTTATAATCTTGGAACTCAATATATCTGTGAAATCAGGAGATAAGAACATGATTAACTCATCTTTGTTGTTGGCCGTACAATCTACCGCACCCTCAACACCGGAGTGGTCGCCACTGGTAGGACTGACAATGATTTTATGCAATTTGCTGGCGATCACGATCGGCTACTACGGCATCTCCAAGCAAAACCGAGGCAAGGGCCCAGCTTTACCCGTTGCACTCCCTGGAATGTTCAAAGGCTTCGGCGTACCAGAATTGCTGGCAACAGCCAGCTTCGGCCACTTGCTCGGAGCCGGAGTAATCTTGGGCTTGGGTAACGCCGGAGTTCTGTAAAAATCAGGGGAAAGGCAAAGGCAAGGGGAAGAAAAGATATATAGCAATCCTCGCATCATTTGTGAATTTCTTACTCCCTCCCCGAACCCGCTCTGAGGGTTGGGGTGGGGTAAAAAGTTTACGACTCATTTAGGATTGCTATAATAGAAACTCTTTCTTGCTCTCCTTTCCCAGGAAACTTCATGCAGACAGGTTGGCGAATCGGCTCTTTATTTGGCATCCCCCTAGTTATAGATTATTCGTGGTTTATAATTTTAGCCTTAGCAACCCGCGAATACGCCAGCAGTTATCGCCTGTGGGGGCATGCGCTCTCCTGGAGTGCCGGGTTAGCAATAGCTCTGCTACTGTTTGCTTCGGTGCTCTTGCACGAACTCGGACACAGCTTGGCGGCGATATCGCAAGGCATTAAAGTTAATTCTATTACCTTATTCTTATTTGGCGGAGTAGCTTCGATCAACTCGGAATCAAAAACTCCCGGTCAAGCTTTTCAAGTAGCTATTGCCGGCCCTCTCGTTAGCTTTGCGCTGTTTTTAATCCTCGGTTTGGGTTCTCAAGTTCTTCCCCCGAAAAGTTTGCTAGCAATTGTCACTGAAAGGGTAGCACTAATCAATCTCGTTTTGGGATTATTTAACTTAATTCCCGGTCTGCCTTTGGATGGAGGACAAGTTTTAAAAGCAGCAATTTGGAAAATCACCGGCTCTCGATTTGCAGGCGTTCGCTGGGCGGCAAAAACAGGACAAGTTTTAGGTTGGCTGGCTGTTGCTTTGGGTCTGAGTTTATGCTTTTTAGCGCGGGAGTACGGCGGCTTGTGGATGGCGCTGATCGGCTGGTTTGGTATTCGCAATGCCACTGCTTATAGCAGATTGACTTCACTGCAAGAAGCCTTGGTTAAAATTAAAGCCAGCGATGCGATGAGCCGCGATTTTCGAGTTGTAGATGCAGATTTGACTCTGCGAGAATTTGCCGATCGCTATTTGTTAGAAGTCAATCCGTTTCCATTTTACATTGCTGCGACCAACGGCCGCGATTTGGGCTTAGTGTCGATCGACGATATCCGCTTCACAGAACGCAGTCAGTGGCAAGTTCAGACTTTGCACAACATTTTGAAACCCCTGGGAAAAACCCCCACAGTCTCGGAAAAAGCATCCATCGCAGAAGTAATTAACAGCATGGAAGCCCGTCAACTCCCCCGAATCATCGTCCTCTCGCCGATTGGTTCAGTAGCGGGGACAATCGATCGGGGCGACGTGGTTAAAGTTTTGGCAACATACCTCAAACCCCAGATTTCAATCGCCGACATCAAGCGCAGCAAAGAAGAAAACAGCTATCCGCAGGGATTGCAATTAAGTGCGATCGCGAAAACCGCACAAGAAAACTAAAAATTGGGCATCGGTAAGGGGCATCAGCGATAAGTTAAGATGTAGCAAACTTTGTCAATGAGGGTTAAAACAAAAAATTTTATGCCCAAATTCTTTAATAGAATTTATCAGAAATTGGCAGATGGACGTGGAAAACACTTAACTTATTTCTTCCCCTTCCCTGACTGGCAGCCTCTTGCTATTATCTGGATTGTCGTGACCGGAACTCTATTGGGAGTGCGGCATTTAGGCGGGTTGCAGCCACTAGAATTAAATGCTTACGACCTCATGGTGCAGTTGCGGCCAGATCGGGGCCCTGACCCCAGGTTGCTGATAGTTGAAGTCACGGATCGGGACATTAGTGCTTTAAACAGATGGCCAATTTCCGATCGCGTTTTAGCAAAAGCGATCGCCGAAATAGCGCGTTTGGAACCCACAGCTATTGGCCTGGATATAATTCGTGATATTCCCTACGAACCGGGGAGTGCAGAATTAGCCACTCAACTGAAAAACCCCAAAGTCTTTCCCATTACCTTCATCGGCTCCTTAAAGTACGATCGAGTGCAGGCACCTCCCAACATACCCGACCAGCGGGTAGGATTTAACGATTTGTATCTCGATCCAGATGGTATAGTGCGTCGTAATGTGATGTCTATTGGCGATGGTAAAAACACGTTTTATTCATTTCCCTCCAGGCTGGCTTTTGCATATTTTGATAGCAAAAAAATAGAATCTAAAGGTACAGAAAACAATGAATTTTTAGTAGATAAAACAGTATTTTCAAAGTTGCGCTCAAACTCAGGAGGTTATCAAAACATTCCTGCCCAAGGCTATCAAATATTGCTCAATTACCGCTCTCCTAAAAAGATAGCAGAAACCGTGACCATAACTCAAGTTTTGGAGGGCAAAGTTGACCACAAACTTGTAAAAGGTAAAATAGTCTTAATCGGGGTGACAGCCCCAACTGTAAAAGATATTTTTTCTACCCCTTACAGCGCTACTAAAAACGGTAATATCCCGACGCCTGGGGTATTAATTCATGCAACTGCCACCAGCCAAATTCTCAGTGCAGTTTTAGACGGCCAAGGGCTATTTTGGTATTGGGACGAAGGGCAAGAAATTCTCTGGATCGGTGTGTGGAGTGCAGTGGGCGGCTGTTTAGCTTGGCGGCTAGAAAAATCGCTGAATTTGATGGGAAGTGCGATCGTAGCTTGCGGCTCATTATTCGGATTCACCTTTTTCCTCTTCCTACAACAGGGGTGGATACCTCTAATTGCTCCAGCCCTTGCCCTTTTAATCACCGCAGGAGTCGCAGTTACCTATAAATACGAGCAGTCGAGACAACAGCAAGGGATTGTGATGAAATTATTAGGACAACAAACTTCACCCGCGATCGCAAATGCCTTGTGGAAAGAGCGCGTCCATCTGCTCGAATCAGGGTTATTGCCAGGTCAAAAAGTTACTGCTACGATCGTCCTCACCGACGTGCAGGGTTTTAGTACAATCTCCGAAAAACTACCACCAGAAGTGGTAATGAGTTGGTTAAATGAGTATTTATCAGCAATGGCCCAAGAAGTCCAAGCACATCAAGGCGTGATTAATAAATTTACCGGAGATGGAATGCTGGCAGTATTTGGCGTACCCATTCCCCGCACCACTGCAGAAGAAATTGCAGAAGATGCTCGCCTTGCCGTATCTTGCGCTTTAGCCATCAGTTCCCGCTTGCCAGAAATGAATCAAAATTGGCTCACACGCGGTTTACCGACCGTAAAAATGCGAGTAGGTATCTTTACAGGGCCTGTTATGGTGGGTAGTCTGGGAGGCACAACTCGTTTAGAATATGGAGTTATCGGCGACAGCGTAAATATTGCCTCTCGCCTGGAAAGCTGCGAAAAGGATCGGCAAGAGGACACTTGCCGGATATTGATTGCAGAAGAAACATTTCTGCATTTGGCAGACAAATTTGAGGTAGAATCTTGGGGAGCTTTACCGTTAAGAGGCAGGGAACAAAAAGTTAATGTCTACCGGATTTTGGGAAGGAAAAAGAAATAAAAAGAGAGAATCTCTCCCTACAAATTCATGGAGTTAATGTGAAAACAATTACTAAGTTTCTGATCAATCTGATATCAGTTGGCTCAATAGTATCGATCGCCACACTTAACATTTCTCAATTTCCAGTTGTGGGACAGCCCAACATAAACACACCTGACCGCCCACCCAACCCTATACCCGGAGGGCCGCGCTTCATTCAGCCTACTGAAGATATAGATGACCGGCCCCCCACTCAACCGGGACGGCCTGTGCGCGGTGGCTGCGCCAGCATTAGTCAGCTAGGTCTCACAGCCTTAGTGCCTACAAATAAGATGGGACGGACTGTTTCCGACTATCCAACGTTCTTTTTCTACTTGCCTCAAACAGAGGCCGAATCAGCAGAATTTATCCTACAAGATCAAAGCGGCAAGGAGATTTATAAACAGGCTCTCACAATTAGCAATTTATCAGGGGTAATCGGCGTTAGTATCCCCGCTAACCAAAATGTGCCGCCCTTGGAAGTAGGCAAAAGTTACACTTGGAATTTTACAGTGATTTGCGACTCTCAAGACCGATCGGCAGATCAGATCGAAAGCGGTACTGTACGGCGAGTTGAACTCAGTGCAGATATCCGCCGTCAATTAGATCAGGCAGATCCGCGCCAGAAAACCGTTATTTATGCTGAAAATGGGATTTGGCAAGATGCCCTCAGCACCCTAGCTGCCGCTCGTCGCGATCAGCCTAATGATACAACGTTCAAGGCTGATTGGGAAAGCTTGCTGGATTCTGTGAAATTGGGCGAAGTTGCCAAAGAGCCGATCGTTCAAACTCAGCCACAGCCATAAGCTATACTGCATTTAAATTTAACTTTTTTGGCGTTATAGCAACGGGCCAGAAGACTTTTAACTACCAGCAGGGAAGTCCCGGGCGTATATTTAGAGGGGATTAATCAGAGCGCTCGGCCCCGTACCCCGTTGGGAATTACGCCCGCGTGATGAAAGGCTCGTCGGGTTTCGGTACCGAAACCGACAATTATTCTTTTATACCCCAAGATGCTCGGGAAATACTCTGATACTATATTAGCAAGTGGGGGTGGAACTACCTCACTATAAAAAGCATGAGAAAAAAAAGGAAAAAGAAGCCTGCGGTCTAACTGTACTCAGTTGACCGTCAGGTTTGTTCACTAAAAAGAAGTGTACAAGTTTTTAACTTGTATCAGTAACAGCCAAGATGGTCGTTCCACAACAAATAATTTTTATTGTGGAACGGCCATCTTGGCTGTTCCCAAAAGGCGGTATACCCCACAATAATTATCCCAGAAAGCTCTTGTGGAACGGCCATCTTGGCTGTTCCGAAAAGGTGGCAGTAAACCCCGCCCCCAAATATGGAGGTTAAATGTGAAACAGCTTATTACTGGTTAATTCCAAAATATCCTGCCATTCCCGATCCGAAAGGGGCTGCACCTCCAACTCCATCCCAAAACAGCCACAAGCCGCCCCACTCAAAACATCAATTACAGTGGCAATCAAATCATCTCCCCCTTCAGATAGAGGTAATTGCACAGGAATTAATTGCTCCCCAAACACTTGAGAAAATAATTTAACATCCGGCTGCAAACGCATCGAACCATGCTGCAAAATAGCATCACCCCGTCGCAATTGCGCGCTACCAATTAACTTGCAGCCATCAGCGGTAACTAAATCCGCACCCGTCGCAGTACCAAAACAATTCGGATTGTGAATATAACCCCTTCCAGCTTCCCCATAGTGCAAATCCAAACCCATCGCCCTCCAACCCTCAATCAAAAACTCGCAAATAGTCTGATAAGCTTTCATACGGCTGCTTCCAAACCCCGACGCCACAACTGCATAAGTTAAATCCCCTTGATGCAGCACGGCGCGCCCGCCGCTGGGCCTCCTCACCAAATCCACAGGCATTCCCCGCCAAGACAACTGCTGCCAAAACTCCGGCCATCGGCGCTGGTGGTAGCCCAAGGAAATCGCCGTCGGTTGCCAAGTGTAAAATCGCAGAGTTGGCGGAAGTTTGCCCGCTAGATGCTGTTCCAGTAGCCATTGGTCGATCGCCATCTGCACGCTACCAGACACCGACAACAGTGGAATTAAACGCCATACAGAATTAGCCATCAGTCGCGAGTCCTTAGTTTCTACTCAATAATTCGCAGAATGTTTTAAAATTAGTAACAGTTTTTTGGGCCTGTCTTCTAAGTTGGTGCAAGTTTCACGCCCGCCGGTGCTTTAGAAATAAATAGAAAAAATAATCGCAGAACCATGAGCAACAGTGTAATTGTCATTAACGACGAAAAATTTGAAACAGAAGTCCTGAAAGCTGAGCAACCAGTGCTTGCCTATTTTTGGGCTACTTGGTGCGGGCCTTGCAAACTGATCGCGCCTTCGATAGACTGGGTTGCGGCCAACTACAGCGATCGGCTGAAAGTGGTTAAAATGGAAATTGACCCCAATCCTAATACTGTCAAGCAGTATAAAGTAGAAGGAGTCCCAGCTCTCCGGCTGTTTAAAAATGCCGAAGTAGTGCTGTCTCACGAGGGAGCCATTACTAAACAAACTTTGGTCGGTTTGCTCGACGCTCACTTATAAAGTTTGGAAATGATTCGGGAGTTTCCAACTCCCAACTTACAACTATAGAAATCGCAAATATTTTTTCAACATCTCTCTTTTATCCTCAATATTCCTATCTGGCTCTGCGCCCTCTGCGCTCTCTGCGGTTAGTAAAAAAAAATAATTTAGCTAATATAAAAATAGTCATTAAAATCTCCCAAAAATATAGAAAATATGCAATTTGCTAAACGTTTAGAACCACTGCAATTTAATGTATTTGCCGATATGGATCGGGCAAAAACTCAAGCTAGAGCAGCGGGACAAAATGTGATTGACTTGTCTCTGGGCTCTTCGGATTTGCCGGCGGCTGCTCATATTACAGATGCGATCGCACATTCTCTGTCCGACACCAGCACTCACGGCTATTTGCTATTTAACGGCACAAGAGATTTTCGGGAAGCAGCAGCTATTTGGTACGAGCAAAAATTTGGGATTGCAGTCAATCCAGAAACAGAAGTGCTGCCCTTAATTGGTTCCCAAGAAGGCACAGCGCATATGCCTTTAGCTGTACTCAACCCTGGAGATTTTGCTTTGTTGCTCGATCCGGGCTATCCTTCCCACGCGGGCGGTGTGCATTTGGCCGGCGGTCAAATTTATCCGATGCCGATATTAGCAGAAAATGCGTTTTTGCCGATATTTGAAGATATTCCGACAGCAGTGCTGGCTGAGTCGAAGATGATGGTTTTGAGCTATCCTCACAATCCTACAACTGCGATCGCCCCGGTTGCTTTTTTTGAGAAAGCCGTGGCTTTTTGTCGGGAACATCGGCTGGTTTTAGTTCACGATTTCCCTTATGTAGATTTGGTATTTGACGATTCCGTAGGGGCGGTGCCCCCGTGCCCGCCCTCTGGGATCGAGGAAAACCGCAAATTGATGGCACCGTCAATATTTCAGGCGGATCGAGATAAGAGTGTGGCGATCGAGTTTTTTACACTATCCAAATCCTACAGTATGGGAGGTTTTCGAGTCGGATATGCGATCGGCAATGCCGAACTAATTGCAGCCCTGCGACAGGTAAAAGCAGCAGTGGACTTCAACCAATACCGAGGGATTTTAAACGGAGCGATCTCCGCATTAACCGGCCCTCAAGATACCGTCAAAAGCAGCGTAGAAACCTTCAGAAAACGGCGGGATGCCTTTGTAAACGCGCTTAGCGGCATCGGCTGGCAAGTACCCGTACCCCCCGCCACCATGTACGTCTGGGCGAAACTGCCGGAACCTTGGGCCCAAGATTCCGTGAAATTTTGCACTCAGCTAGTACAGAGTACAGGAGTCGCAGCTTCCCCTGGTGCCGGTTTCGGGAAATCAGGAGAAGGCTACGTGCGATTTGCCTTAGTCGAGTCGCCAGCAATTTTGGAAACAGCAGTTAGAAAAATTGCTGAGTTTCTAAATTGAGTACACGCCTACGGCGAGCGCCGTAGGTGTGTCAACTTAAGCTTTTAGTCCGCCAGTCCTCCCGCTCACCCGGCACTTTTCCCCAGGGAATGATCTTCCACAGGGCTTATAGCTAAAGCCCTCTCAAAGAGGACTGAAAAACTCATTAGGATCGCGAATTAAATAACTTACAATTTTAATTGTTATTGTGGGATGGGCGTCCCGCCCGTCCAAAAAGGACGGGCGGGACGCCCATCCCACTTTCAAGAGTGGAAGTTATTTAATTCTCATTCCTTAGTCGTCTTCAGACGACTTTAGCTTTGAGGCAGGGGTTTCAACCCCTGTCGGACTGTCGGACTATCGGTTGCACGTTAAGTTGACACCTACGGGCACGGCGCTTTCCCTACAGGGGTTAAAACCCCTGCCGGACTGGGGTTTTGACGTTTTTGGGCACAGGAAGAAGGGCACGGCGTCTAAGCGCTTACCCGTAGCTTAAGATGGATGCAATGGCTAAAATAGTGTGATTTCTACCTAAAGGAATAGATATTTGCACGCAGTATCTGTCACAATTTCTTTTAAGAAATGTTAACGTGAGACATCTTGGGAATTACCAGTTCCGCTCACCCACTCTAAAAATCCTTGAAGTGAATTCTGTCGGGGTAGCGATTGTTCCGTAGCCGCGAGCGCACACCCGAAAAAGACCACACTGCCCAAAATAGCAATCAGCGGAAAAGGCTTACCCAGTCCAAAGTCCCGCTGAAGGCGAGCTAAGGGTCTGCTCTCGCGCCTGAGCATCTTTCCTACCGTCAGTTGTTTGAGACTAAAAGGATCGCGCACAAAATGACCGCTCCAGCTAATTACCATATGAGAATGGCAGTGGGGACAAGTGAATAGTCCACTGACCATCCCGACTGGGCCTACGACGCTGGAACGGTTGCAGATCGGGCAAGTGACAGAATGAGTGTTATAGGTGGGAGCGTTCATAACTGTTTTTCTTGAGTAAAAAAAACTAACAAGTAATTGGGAGCCTGTGTTAACGCCAAAGGTATAGACCTTGAGAGGCACTTTTCCTTAATTCCTAGTTTACCGCTCCGATCGGGTCGATCGGAGCTCACTGCTTGGGAAAACCTTCAAATTGCCAATCCCGCAGCGAGTGCAAGTCGGGAGCACAGGTGAGATTATATTGCAAAGGAGTTACGGTTATTCTGTTGTCGCGAATAGCTTGTACGTCTGTAGGAATATCATGTGGCACCGCCGAATCGGCGATTTCTTCTACATCTTCTAACAATTCGCCAGCCAGCCAATAATAAGTTTTGCCGCGCGGATCTGTGCGCTTTTGAAATATGTCGAAATAGCGGCGAATGCCTTGACGGGCGATCGCAACTCCGGTAATTTCTGCTTGTGTGACTGCCGGTATGTTGACATTCAACAGCATCGGTTTCGCCATTGGCTGTTTTTCCAACTGTGACAGCAAGCTGACAGCAAAATCCACCGCCGGCCCAAATTCCTGCGAAGTAAAGCTCGCGAGGCTGAAAGCAATGCTGGGAATGCCTTCCATAATTCCTTCCATTGCTGCCGAAACCGTACCCGAACAGATGATATCCGTGCCTAAATTGGGCCCGTGATTGATACCGGAAAGGACAAAATCCGGCGGTTTGTCAAGTAAAGCCCACAAAGCAAGTTTCACGCAGTCGGCGGGAGTACCCGAACAGGCCCAAGCTTGGACTCCTGGCTCAAAAATAGATTCGACAATTTCGGCGCGGATGGGTTGGTGCAGGGTGAGGCCGTGGCCGGTAGCGGAGCGCTCTCTGTCGGGACAAACTACACTCACATCGTGGCCAGCGGCGGCGAGAGCGTTGGCGAGGCTACGGATGCCTTGTGCAAAGATGCCGTCGTCGTTGCTAATTAAAAGTTTCATTGAAATTTTTATAGGCCTTATAGCAATCTTAAACTAGATTCAACTACGGCGATCGCTCTAACATCGAATTACCTATTACAAATTATCCGTAACTGCCGAAAATCTAAAATCTAAAATCTAAAATCAACA
>NZ_JAUBTR010000015.1:91704-103516 GCF_036705045.1 Microcoleus sp. BR0-C5 | reverse complement strand
AGGCTGTAGAGCCAAAATTGCGCTAAACTCAACTTGGCCCAAAACTGCCATCAATCTAAAATCTAAAATCTAAAATCAACAAGGCTGTAGAGCCAAAATTGCGCTAAACTCAACTTGGCCCAAAACTGCCATCAATCTAAAATCTAAAATCTAAAATCTAAAATCAAAATGACTGTCCAGCTAAGCGACATTGAAACTCAACTAGAAACCCTCGGTCAAGAGTCCAAAAGTGCGATCGCCAGTGCCAATACCCTCGAACAACTCGAACAGTTGCGCGTCGGCTACCTCGGCAAAAAAGGTCAACTTTCTCAAATTTTAGGCATGATGGGCAAACTGTCGCCAGACCAGCGGCCCAAAGTAGGTGCGATCGCCAATACAGTCAAAGAAGCCCTGCAAGCCGATTTAGAAGACAAGCGCGCCGCCCTCCAAACCGCCCAAATCCAAGCCAAATTAGCCTCAGAAACCATCGATGTCACCATGCCGGGGATTTTTCGCCCCCAAGGCCGCGTTCACCCCTTAAACGCCGTCATAGACCGCGCTCTCGATATCTTTGTCGGCCTCGGCTACACCGTCGCCAACGGCCCGGAAATGGAAACAGATTATTATAACTTCGAGGCGCTCAACACCCCGCCCGACCACCCAGCGCGGGATATGCAAGATACATTTTACCTACCAGGTGGCGACTTACTGCGGACTCAGACATCATCAGTGCAAATTCGCTACATGGAACAGCACAAACCGCCGATTCGGATTGTCTCTCCCGGCCGCGTTTACCGCCGCGATACTGTCGATGCTACTCACGCAGCAGTTTTCCACCAAATTGAACTTTTAGCAATTGATGAAGGTCTGACATTTACTGACTTGAAAGGCACAATTAAAGAGTTTTTGCGGCAAATGTTCGGGCAAGATTTGCCGATTCGTTTCCGCACGAGTTACTTTCCGTTTACCGAACCTTCGGCCGAAGTAGATTTGCAGTGGAACGGCAAATGGCTGGAAGTTTTGGGCTGCGGAACCGTCGATCCTAATGTTCTTAAAGGAGTGGGTTTAGACCCAGAAAAATATACTGGGTTTGCGGCCGGTTTTGGGGTCGAGCGGTTCGCAATGGTACTTTATGAAATCGACGATATTCGCCGGGTTTATGCTAGCGACTTGCGCTTTTTGCGGCAATTTTAAAGCATGGTTTGGGGTCGGTTCTACAAACCCTCTAGAGATTTTGCTTAAGCTACATCAATTTGGGAGTTTCAAGTAAGCAGACAAGAGCGACAAAACCATAAGATATTGTGGGCGGGTGAGTGCAAGTAACTCTGGCTATCCGACTTCTTTCAGGTCAAAACCCGCCCCCTCACATCAGTTTATTCATGCCCGCTTACTTAAGTAGACAAGGCCTTTGCACTTACCTACTTATTTATTTTCTAATTGCTAAAAACATCCTTGATGCTGTCAACAGCGCGCTCTACAGCATTCTTGGTATTATCTACTGCTTCCTGAGTCCGAGCTGAATCTTCCGATGCTCTTTTCTCAATTGTGGCCGCATCTTTCTTAGCTTTGCGCTCTACGACACTACCATCCTCAGATGCTCGATCGACTTTAGCAGCATTTGTCTTGGCAGTTTCCTTAACCTTCTCTTCTGTATCTCGGATGAAGTTCTTGGCTCGTCCAGCATCTTTGCTGGCTTTTTCTTGAACCGCATCGCCCGCATCTGCTGCTGCGATCAAGTTTACAGCAGGAGAGGCCATTGCTGCGGTGTTGGAGAAGAACGCACCAGACCACACGAAGGCCATCGCTGACACGCAAAGCACAGTTGTAGCCATCCAGCGCCCGACAGTCGAAAGCCGTTTCGTAAAAGAATTCAGTTTCATACAATACACAATTCAGAGATGACATTCTATTTCTACTCGATCAGAGCGATCGGCTGAACCGTTCTCTAGAGAGATGTTATCCGCCAACGAACGGTTAAAAAATTTCCCCCTTTTGATAGATGGACGCAAAGAATGTCAGTCAATTTTAGATTTTAGATTTTAGATTTTAGATTTTAGAGTTGACTCCCCAGCCGCCATTTAGAATCTTGAACTTTGGTGAGTAGATTGTAGATTTTAGATTAAAGATTAAACAATTGATGTCAAATCTGTTAGGGTCGGAATTATTCATATATCTCTTCTCGACTTCTGCGTTAATCTGCGTCAATCCTTTGTCATCTGCGGTTAAGAAATTTTCTTTTTTTAACCGCAGATGAGGGCAGATAAACACAGATTAACGCAGATGAATGATATCAATTCCGGTTCCACCATCCATCGGTAATTGTTGATTGTTGACTGGATTTGACTATTCCGATGCAACCGGAATTGATATGACTCCACAACCGGAGCGCAGAGCCGCGCGCTTAAGTAGATAGGCGGGAAAAATTATGTTTATGCAACTAAACATTAACTAGCGTGATTCAAGTTAAATTTAACACATTGTTTACGACCAGTAAGTAGGTGCGACAGTCAAGCTATCATCAACCGGGCGATTGTTTTCATAAAATATCGCTTCTAAGAATTATTTCACGGAGTGACCATCGCTTTGGGCTACATACATATTTGGCCGCTCATCTACTTATTTAGGAATAGGTTGTTCCCGAAGTTGTGCGTGGGAGCTCAACAGATAATACTTATAATGACTAATCACAATTTAGCAAAAAAGTCAATACCGTTTCATCAATTCCCTTTAGTTTCAAAGGCTTATATTTAACAATGCGATTTTCCTCAACATAATCTGCAACCGCCGCCGAAATTAGCACCGTGTTTGGTTCCGTCACCTCTTGCAAGCGGGCGGCAATATTCACGCTCGGCCCGATCGCAGTATAATCCGATCGATCAGGGCCGCCAAACATCCCCACCACCGCAGTACCCTGGTGAATTCCGCAGCGAAACCGCACCGGAGGCACGCCATTTTCCCCAACAATTCCCTGCTCCAACCAGCCCTTGTTAAGCTCCTTGAGAGCTCGCAGCATTTGCCCCGCAGCAGCCACAGCGCGACGTACTTGCTCATTAGGCGTTAGTTCCTCCGGCGCGCCAAAGAAAGCCATTACCGCATCTCCAACAAACTTGTCCACGGTACCGCCGCTGTCAAAAATAGCCTTAGTCATTGCCGCCAAATATTCATTCAAAAGCTCAGCTACCCGGCGGGAGCGCAGCGTATTTGCCATTTGAGTAAAACCAACAATATCGCTAAACAAAATAGTAATCAATCGCGGTTCCGGGCGCAAATCCAAGGCCAAATCTCCAGCCGCTGCGGCCTTCACCATCGCCGGCGGTAAAAATCGGCGCAGCACCGACTCAGTTAAATAACTGTTTAACTGCTGCACTCGGCGCTCATTTTGTTTGAGGGCGATCAAATTCCGCACTTCCGCCAACAATTCTCGATCATTAAAAGGCTTGGACAAATAAGCATCCGCACCCCGTTCTACTCCTTCAATTCGAGTATCTTCGTCGGCTTTAGCAGTCAGCAAAATTGCCGGAGTTCCCTGTAATTCCTCATCCTCTCGAATCATCTTAATCAAATCCAAGCCCGAAATCAAAGGCATCATCAAATCAGTTATAATTAAATTAGGGCGACGTTTTTTAGCCACGGCAAATCCTTCTTCTCCGTTGCGCGCCAACAAAACTGCAAACCCGGAATCTCGCAGAATTGCCGACACATAAAAGCGCAAATCTGGATTGTCGTCAACCACCAAAACCGTTCCCACTGCTGTTTCTGATCGGACAGGATCGAGCGCCTCAAAGTTAGGATTTTCTGCCTCATTTTCCGACAAATCCGCCTCCACATCTGCCAGTTCCACCGCAGCTTTCGATGAGTGAAACTCCGCAGGTATTTCTAGTACCTGTTCCGGGGGCAAGTGCGTCGAACCGAAGTGCAGCCAAACGGTAAAAGTAGTACCTTCGCCGTAAACTGACTCAACTGAAATTTGACCGCCGTGAAGTTCGACTAATTCTTTGACAAGTGCCAAACCTAAACCGCTGCCTTCGTAGGAACGGCTAGCTGAACCTTCGGCTTGGTGAAAGCGCTCGAATAAATAGGGAATTTGTTCGGTGCGAATGCCGATACCCGTGTCTTTTACTTGTAACAGGCAGTGAGCGCCGGCCGATTCAACTTTGAGGGTGATAGTTCCGCCTTCTGGGGTGAATTTGACAGCATTTGACAGCAGGTTGTAAATAACTTTGTCGAATCTTTCCAAGTCCAAATAAAGTAAAGGACATTCTTGCAGTTGGGTAATTAAGTGCAGTCCTTTTTTCTCGCAGTAGGCGCGGAACGACTCTGCGGTAGAGTAACAGAAACCGACTAAATCGCAGGGGCGAAAACTTGGCTGCATCCGTCCGGCATCAAGCCGCTGCAAGTCCAGCAGTTGATTTACCAAGCGCAGCAGGCGGCGGGAATTACGCAAAGCGATTACGGCTTGTTCGTAGGGTAAGTCTTCTTTGCGTCTGCAAGCTGATTCTAGAGGGCCGATAGTTAGAGTTAGAGGCGTGCGGAACTCGTGGGAGATATTTTGGAAAAATTCGGTTTTGAGCCGATCGGCTTCCAGAAGCCGTTCTGCCTGCTGTCTGGTAGTCTGGTAGAGGCGCGACTGCTGCACGGCCAGAGCAGCTTGAGTTGCGACTATTTGAGCCAGGTCAATGTCTGAGATGTTCCAGCGGCGGATGCTGTGATTTTGGCGCAGGGAAATGCTGCCGATGATTTTGCCTTCTGAGAGCAAGGGAACGACTAACAGGGCGCGGGCTGGCGATCGAACTTGCAGTTCTGTAACATTTAATTCGGGGTGTTCGTCGAGGTCTTCGATCGCCACCGGCTCTTTTGATATCATAACTTGCAGCAACACCGGATTGCCCCGAATCGGCACCAAAGACTGTGGTAAAGAAGGATGGGCAAAAACCCAGGCGCGAGTGTTAGCAGCAGCATCGCCAGAAGCCGTCTCGTAGCCCAGAGGGTTCGCAACTAGCTCTGGATTATCAATAAAACCCTGTTCTACAGCCACGGTATCCCTATCTGTGTCGTATAGCCCCACGCATTGGACGTATTCATCATCTTCTGTCCACAGAGATAGGGCGCAGCCGTCAACTTGCAAAGCTTGGCCGAGTTGTTGAGTAATGGCTGCAAAAATATTTTGGGGATCGAGACTCGATCGAATTGCCGTAGTAATAGTATTGACTAAGGCCTCGCGCTTGGCCAGCGCCCGCACCTGTTCGTAAGCCCGGGCTTGAGAAAGCGCCAAAGCCGCTTGGTCTGCCACCGTAATTACCAACTGTACCTCGTGGTCTTGCCACTGGCGCGGTTCCTCAAACTGGTGCAGCGCCAACACTGCCATCAGTTCGATTTTGTAAAATAGCGGTACGATCAAGCTCGATCGAATATTCGCAGCTTCGTAAGCCTGCCGTCGTTGCTGATTATCCCAGTTTAAAACTCGATCGTCAATTTGGGCATCTTGAATCACCTCCACATCCAGAGTTTCCCAAACCAAATCCGGAAGCAAATCTGGGGAGAGTTCGGCAGCAGAAGCATCACCGGGCCTCGTTTCCTCATCGCCCTGCTGCCCTTTAGTTTCTGCCTTCTGGTAAACGAACCACTCATCGGCTACCCGGCCGTCTTGGAACGGCCGCAGCAGACAGCAACTCACCTCAAACATCTGCCCGACAGTTTCCACAATTCTTTGCAGCATTTGCTGGTAATTGGGAGCCGATCGGATAGTATTGGTAACGGCATAAAGCAGCGATTCTTGGCTCAAAGCACGGCGCAGTTCATTGGTGCGCGTTTTCAGAAGATTGTGAGTCTCAACAGCTTGACTGACAAGATTTATCAGCTCTTGAGCATCCCAAGGCTTGGTAACGTATTTGAATACTTTGCCAGCGTTAATAGCTTCAACTAAATCTTCAACATCCGTATAGCCAGTTAAAATAATTCGGATCACGTCGGGGTACTGAGCTGCCGTCAGGCTGAGAAACTCCGTACCGCTCATTTTTGGCATTCGCTGGTCAGAGATAATCACTGCTACTTCTCCCTCTTTTGCCAAAATTTCGAGAGCAGCGGGGCCAGATTCGGCTCTGAGCACTTTGTAGTCTCGATGGAAGGTGCGGTAAAGCAAGTCGAGGTTATCCGGTTCGTCATCGACGATCAGAATTTTTAGTTTAGGATTTTCTTGGGAATTCATGCACCGTTCTCCTGTGCCCCGGGGCTGTTCGATTTAATAAGTCTGATTAAGGGAAGAATTCGCCGATTTAACTTACTGAAGTCATACCATTTTCGATTTTCGATTTTCGATTTTCGATTGCGAATGACTGATGACATAAGGATTGGGAGTTTGCCTAGAGTGCCATTATTTTGGGAAAATGGTATCACAATAATTCGTGGATATGAAGTTGTTGTGAGTAGGTCGAGGCAAGCATCAACCTTGATTTTTGATGTCTGGGTTTTCAATTCGGAATTCTTCTGAGCCACAGTTATCTGTCGTGCACCCCAATTTTATTATTATTTAATGATATTCACATAAACTCGTCTCCCGATAATTTTCTTTCCCCCCCTACCTTTATGCAGCAGGAGAGCAAACACAAATCTAGCCATTTTAACTGCCGTCTGGATATCTCAGAATACATAGGAATAAGCGTCCTGATTGTGAGTTTATTTGCCAAATGTATGTTAGATACTGGCTCCTGGGAATATTTTATTTGGTATGTGAAAGCTGCCCGCAGCAAGATACAATAGACAACCAACATCTTCCCCTGTGTTTTTTTCCCACAAGTAATAGCAACTTTAACAGTCAGCCAAGGATAGCGACCACAATCGGGCGCCGAGCCCCTGACTGATATTCGGGGGTGGCCCACAGACCACAGAGGTGTCTGTGGGAGTGACGCAATTGCTGTACCATTTTAGTTAGACTTGCACTTTTTTCCCCGATCTCGGCATTTTTTGTGCCTCCTCCAGACCAACGCCCAAGCCAATTACTGCGGCGAAACACCGCAAGTTCGAGCATCCATCTGTTAATCTTAGCTAGGGATGTACTCTGTGGAAACCGATCAGTCGATTTGAGATTTGAGATTTTAGATTTGAGATTTACTCCACAGATGAATCGCGGAGCTTGAACTAGGGTCGAAAATTTTGATCTGTCCCCGACGAGTGTCGGTGGCTTGTATCGGTTTTTGGGCAGGGTCAATCAGCTCGATCGAGGTTTTGAAGGTCTCGCGCGCAGCAGAGTATCGAACCGACGGGGAAAACCCCTGCAGACAGTTTCCAGGCATCCAAATTTAAATTGGAGGTTGGAAAAGTACCCAGTAGCTCAACAGGTAAGGCAGGTTTGATCGGGGATGGGCGATGGATAGCCCAGAACTGCTGAAAGCTGGGGTGCCAGGTCGGGGGGCGGCGGGGAACATCCGACGCGCGATCGAGCCGTACCCGGTGTTAGTATGGTCAGTCGTTGAGTTTTTCAACTACCGCTTGACGGATAAATTATATTCGATCGGGTATTTCGGTAAGCAGAGAGCGGTAGGATTCCGGGAACCTGACGTTAAAACCTTTGTGATTGTTTTTAATACCTTGCCCGCTAAGCTGTCGCGCATTTAATTTGTAAGCTACTGTTTACTTAAACTCTTGTGATGCCGGCCGAAAGCCAGGGATCAAGCTTCAATTTAAAAGCCAAATAGCTTATCCACAAATCTAGTATTAGGGGATGAGTTTTATTTTTTCATAACTAGAGTATTAACTGCTAAAAATTTTCCCTTTACCTCAAATACTACTTAAAGTCAAGCACCAAAAAATGTAATTTAATCGGGCTAATAAACTATGCCTATAAGTTACGTTATAAGATCAGTATAACATCAGTGAATTTTCTAAGAGGGTAGCTTAGAAACCAGCGTAAAAAAATTAATATAGTGGCCTGGCATTGTGAATCCTTCCTTTTTTTCCTCACCATCTCACCAACAACAAACCCCCGGACTTTCTGGTTTTTCGATCCGGGTGGCTGCGCCCAACGACTTAACGCAGCTAGCTGATATTTTAGCCATGAGCTTTCACTCCCGCGAGGGGTTTGTAGAATGGGTGTATCCAGTGTTGCGTTTGGGCATTTACGAAGATTTAAAAAATCGACTGCGTTCTAAGGCAGAACATTACATTTGTCTGGTTGCTGAGCTAGTCTCGCGCGAGGAGGGAACGCAGAATTATAGGGCGCACCGAGATCAGCGCATAACAGGAACAGTAGAAATGGCTCTGCGTTCTCGCTTTCCTTGGCAAATCCCTAATTCTGACTATCCTTATTTGTCGAATTTAGCCGTTCACCCGGAGTACCGGCGGCAAGGGGTTGCTCAACAATTGCTCAGCAACTGCGAGGAGACAGCCAGAGAATGGGGATTTTCTGAGATTTACCTCCACGTTCTGGAAAATAATCACCCAGCGCGACAGTTGTACTATCAAGCCGGCTATCGCTTGCAACAGGTGGATTGGAATTGGACTGGTTGGCTGTTGGGGCAGCCGCGCCGGCTGTTTTTACGCAAGCAGATATCGCTATCCTAAGCTAAGTATTTGAATTGATTATCGGGAATTGGGGCTTCGCCAAGAAAAAGGAAAAAATAGCTCTTCTTTCCTTCTATTGTGAATCAATGGAATGGAAATGGGGAATTAGTGATGAATTTTAGTTGACTCTTAAGCCCGATCGCAAAACACAATAAAATTAGTTGCTAGTAAGCTGTTACGCATTTAAATTGAAAATTCGGGACAGGCTAGAAGCCCGTCCCACAATAGTTTTATGGATTTTTGACACACAGTTTAAATGTAAAACAGCTTAAACACTATTTGTTACCAACCCTTGTGTACCTGGGAACACCTGAAAAACTCCATACAAAGTTATATCAACTCCCGTCGCCTCGTCGGGCGTAAAAACAAGTCAAAAATCACGGACGCTGCAACAGGAATTAATCGAATTCATCTGCGTTAATCTGTGTTTATCTGCCCACATCTGCGGTTAAAAAAAGAAAATTTATTAACCGCAGATGACAATGGATTGACGCTGATTCACGCGGATAATAAGAGATTTATGAATAATCCCAAGGCTAACTGATTTGATATTATACCAAATCCGGCTGGAATACACCCTTATTTTTTAGCATTTTAGAGAGGGACAAAAAGCCACTGTAAGAGCCATGACAAAAGCCGAGTGCAACAAAGTTTCAAGCCCCCGATTGAGTATTGTGAGGAACGCCACAGAAGTTCGGATCTGCTGTGGCGTTTTGTTCGCCAGAACAGGGGACTTTCGCCACCAATTCTAACCCTCAAAGCGCAAGATCTCTGATAGGAAATCCGAGGAGCCGATCGCCCCGTTAACCCCCACCAGATTTGCTAAAACCCGATCGGTTCCTGCTACTTGCAGCAACGTACCGTTCGGAGTGGCGCTAAATTGCAACTGCTGGAAACTCAGGCCGTCGCTCAAAACCAACTTATCGACGCCTACCTCGAAGTTAATGACAGTATCAATGCCGCCATCAGCACTCAACACATATCGATCGAACCCAATACCTCCAATTAAAGTATCCTCGCCCAAGTCGCCAAACAGCCAGTCATCTCCAGCGCCCCCATTGAGAAGGTCGTTATCTTTACCACCAATCAGAGTATCGCTGCCAGCATCTGCGTTGATAGTATCTTGACCTTCATTGCCGTAGAGCAAGTCATCGCCATCACCGCCGTTGATGCAGTCTTGCTGGTCGTTTGCCCCCACCGAGACAGCCCGGTTATCAGCACGATCGCCATAGATAGTATCGTTACCCTCGCCACCGCAGAGTTCATCGCTGCCGTCACCGCCGTAAATCAAGTCGTCGCCCTGATCTCCGTGTATGAGGTCGTTAGCTTTACCGCCGTAAATCAAATCGTTGTCTTGACCGCCACTGATGGTATCTTCAGCTTCATCGCCAAACAGCACATCAGCACCGATGCCGCCAAAGAGCAAGTCCTGACCGCCAACATCTTTAACTCGACTTCGAGCGCCACCGTACATGGTGTCATCGCCGCTGTCGCCAACAAGGGTATCAGAGCCGAGCTCGCCCCAAATCAGGTCATTATCTTTGCCACCCCAAACACAATCATTGCCTTTACCTGCTTGCACGGTATCATTACCGTGGCCGCCGCCGATGATGTCGTTGCCGCTGTCGCCAAAGATTAAGTCTTGTTCCCCAATATCCCCGATTGACTGGGAACTGCCACTGTCACCGAGCAGAGTATCGGCTCCTTCACCGCCGTAGAGGGTATCGGAGCCTAATTGACCGTAGATGATGTCATTGCCTTTACCTCCGTAAGCGCGATCGTTATCTTTGCCTGCAACCAGCGTATCGTCGTCTTGTTGGCCGTTGAGGAAGTCGTTACCGAAGCCTCCGTACAGCAAGTCGCGTCCCTGGGAGTCGGTGGCCCTTTGGTCGCGGATGCCCCCAAACAAGCTGTCAGAGCCGATGCCACCAAACAAGGTATCGGAGCCGAGTTCGCCCCAAATTCGGTCATTTTCTTTACCTCCAAGGGCAATATCGTCACCTTTGCCGGTATGGATGGTATCGTCGCCCTCGTTGCCGTTAATGAGGTCTGCACCCTCGCCTCCGAAAATCAAATCGCCATTGTTTTGAGCACTGCTGGAGTTATCGCCGCCGTTGTCTCCCAAAATCGTATCCGCACCTCGATCTCCAAACAGGGTGTCAGAGTCTAAGTCGCCGGCAATCCAGTCGTTCTGTTTGCCTGCAAATACGATATCGTTGCCCTCGTCTCCGTAAACAATATCGGTGTCAATGCCCCCAAAAATCCTGTCATTGCCTTCGTTGCCGTGAATTTCGTCCGCGCCGTCTTCACCTAAAAGCAGGTCGTTACCTTCAAAACCGACGATTTTTTGGTTGCCTTTGGTGTCTACGATCAAGTCATCGCCGTCGGTTCCTTTGGTGGTTTGTCCCTCGGAAAATTGTGAAATCGGCCGGACAAATCCAACAGCAGGTGGTTGCTGCGGCGGCGCAAAGTTAATTCCCGGTTTTTCAATAATGGGCGAACATTGACAGTCGGTATCTGTTTCGCCGATCGGATTTGAGATGATCGGCGATGTCGGCGTTGGTGTGGGAGTTGGCCCATCCGCCCGCAAGATAGCGACAAAAGTAGCGGGAGCGGGACTGATGGCACCGCTGTTGTCTGTGGCGCTATAGGTGAAAGTGGCTCCTGTAAAGTTGCCTGTGGCTTGCAAAAATAGTTGCTGTAACTGTTCTGGCGTCAGGACTTGACCTAGTGTGACGGGTACGCCACCGCCCAAAGCTGGATCTCCTAAAAACAGGACGGCTTGGTCTGCAGGAGGCAGGGTGTTGATGGTGTAAGAGGCGATCGACCCGTCGGGGTCGCTTCCTCCCAATCCTGTGACTAACTGGCTGCTGTTGGGGCCGAGGCTGGAGTTGGCATTGTTGGCAACTGGCGGTTGGTTGTCAGTTGGAAGTATGGCCGCGACAGTAGCGGTAGCGGGACTGGTGGCACCGCTGTTGTCTGTGGCGCTGTAGGTGAAATTGGCTCCTGTAAAGTTGCCCGTCGTGAAGAAAAACAGTTGCTGTAACTGTGCAGGAGTCAGGACTTGGCCTGGTGTCACTGGTACACCGCCCAAAGCTGGATCTCCTAAAAACAGGACGGCTTGGTCTGCAGGAGGCAGGGTGTTGATGGTGTAAGAGGCGATCGACCCGTCGGGGTCGCTTCCTCCCAATCCTGTGACTAACTGGCTGCTGTTGGGGCCGAGGCTGGAGTTGGCATTGTTGGCTAATGGCGGTTGGTTGCCAGTTGGAGTTGGTGT
>NZ_JAUBTR010000015.1:91535-91604 GCF_036705045.1 Microcoleus sp. BR0-C5 | reverse complement strand
AACTGGCTGCTGTTGGGGCCGAGGCTGGAGTTGGCATTGTTGGCTAATGGCGGTTGGTTGCCAGTTGGA
>NZ_JAUBTR010000015.1:90578-91435 GCF_036705045.1 Microcoleus sp. BR0-C5 | reverse complement strand
GTTGGTGTGGGAGTTGGAGTTGTCGGAGTTGGTGTGGGAGTTGGAGTTGTCGGAGTTGGTGTGGGAGTTGGAGTTGTCGGAGTTGGTGTGGGAGTTGGAGTTGTTGGAGTCGGTGTCGGAGTTGGAGTTGTTGGAGTCGGTGTCGGAGTCGGTGTGGGAGTTGGTGTGGGAGTTGCTGTGGGAGTTGGTGTCGGTGTGGGAGTTGCTGTGGGAGTTGGTGTCGGTGTGGGAGTTGGTGTCGGTGTGGGAGTTGGTGTGGGAGTTGGTGTGGGAGTTGGTGTGGGAGTTGGTGTGGGAGTTGGTGTGGGAGTTGGTGTGGGAGTTGCTGTGGGAGTTGGTGTGGGAGTTGGTGTGGGAGTTGCTGTGGGAGTTGGTGTCGGTGTGGGAGTTGGAGTTGGTGTGGGAGTTGCTGTGGGAGTTGGTGTCGGTGTGGGAGTTGGTGTGGGAGTTGCTGTGGGAGTTGGTGTCGGTGTGGGAGTTGGTGTGGGTGTTGGTGTGGGTGTTGGTGTGGGAGTTGGTGTTGGTGTTGGTGTTGGTGTTGGTGTCGGTGTTGGTGTTGGTGTTGGTGTGGGAGTTGGTGTTGGTGTGGGTGTTGGTGTTGGTGTGGGAGTTGGTGTGGGAGTTGGTGTTGGTGTTGGTGTGGGAGTTGGTGTTGGTGTTGGTGTTGGTGTTGGTGTTGGTGTTGGTGTTGGTGTTGGTGTTGGTGTTGGTGTTGGTGTTGGTGCCGGTGTGGGAGTTGGTGTGGGAGTTGGTGTTGGTGTCGGTGTGGGAGTTGGAGTTGGTGTCAGAGGTGTGGTGAATGTAGATTCGTTGTTGCCCGGAGTCGGGTCAGCCGTAGTTGAGGTGCTTCTGGCGGT
>NZ_JAUBTR010000015.1:0-90478 GCF_036705045.1 Microcoleus sp. BR0-C5 | reverse complement strand
CTGTGGAAATTGTGTAAGTAACTCTTTGACCCGGTGCTGCTGCTGCTGTCCCGGTTTTGGTGGTAACTAGGTCGGCACTAGGTGTCAGAGGTGTGGTGAATGTAGATTCGTTGTTGCCCGGAGTCGGGTCAGCCGTAGTTGAGGTGCTTCTGGCGGTGTTGGTGACGCTGCCTGATGCAGGTGCGATGAAGCTGACTGTGTTGGTGACGGTGGCTGTGTTGGCTAAGCTGATAGCCTCGAAGGTGACTATACCTGTATCGCGATCGTAGACACCGCCGTTGGAGAAATTTACTCCTGTTAAATTCGGAAGGATGGTGTCGGTAATGGTGACGTTTTCGGCTGTGCTTGGGCCGTTGTTGACTGTGGAAATTGTGTAAGTAACTCTTTGACCCGGTGCTGCTGCTGCTGTCCCGGTTTTGGTGGTAACTAGGTCGGCAAGAGCAGCAACAATTGTAGTTGAGACTTGAGAGATGGGTTGGGAACTATTGTTGTTCTCAGGTTTGTCGTCGAAAGTGCTGGATGTACTATAGGCAGTGTTAGTTAAGGGAGCTGTGACTGTTGGGGAAACTGTGGCGTTGATGGTGCGGGTTTGGCTAGCACCGTTAGCCAGAGTCGGAATCGCCGGCCAGATGACCGTCCTCGTTGTGGGATTGAAAGTGCCGCCGTCGGAGGCGGCGACGAAAGTTAAGCCCTCTGGGAGCGGATCTTGAATGAGGACGCTTTCGGCGTTGTTTGGCCCGTTATTTGTGGAGGTAATCGTATAGGTAATGGTGCTATTGGGTATGGCGAACAGCGGGCCTTTTTTAACAATGGAAACGTCGGCTACAAGTGTAGGTAGATTGATACTTTGGACGACGACATTGTTAACTTCGTGAATGTTTGTATTTCCCCCTGTCGAAGCAGCAAAGCCAAATTTAAAAGTACGTGGCACTTCTCCGTTTACAATTGCCAAATTTGGTATGTCGAGCAGTGTTTCGCCTGCATCAAATGTGCCACTACCATCCAAGTCTAAGGCAACTGTCAGACGGTTAGGAAATGTTGGTGAATTCGCCGGTAATAAGGTAATTTGGACGGTTCTTTTAGCTTCAGCGCGAATGCTTGTATCTTTATTGTCTATGCCACCAGGAACGACAGTGCTAGTTAAAAAATTATAAGCTGTGCTTTGGCTGCCTCTAAGTCCTACTGCGTCAGGTCGCTGCCCCGTGCCGCCCACACGCCCTGCATTATTGTTGGAAAAAAAGCCAAACTCGTCTAATCCGACACCTAAATAACCTCCTACAATACCCGGTGAATTTGAATTTGGATTAGTATTTTGAGCATAGCCGAGAGAGCCACCGTAGCCTCCGGCTGCTGTTGGCGTAGCGGTTCCGTCAATGAGGAAAAAACTAATGCCATCCGCACCAAGGAGGCTACCATCCGCTACTGGTTGAGAAGGGGCAGTACCTCTGTTATAGGCAAAGAAATCAAAGGTAACTCTCAGACCCTCAGTGGCTGAGATGGGGTTGTTGTAGATTACAAAAGCTGCTTGTCTAAATTCATTTGATGTTAATCTCAAAGTACCTTCTCCCTCGGGATCGCCAGTCCCTAAAGCGGGAATAACGCCGCTGAGGTTTTCTGTACTACCTGCTGTTAAGCCTGGTCTGGCAGAGGTGCCACCAATTCCATATATCCAAGGCCCGATCGCGGTTGAATTTCTGAATTCTTCAGCCGCTAAGGTAGCCAGGACTGATGTGTAGCCTTCTAGGACTTCTTTTTCAAAGGCTATTTCGGTATTTATTTGTCCTGTGGTAATTTCTAATTCCCAGTCGCCGCCTAGTGCTGCACTCCCTGTTAGATTATTGGAAGCTGCAACATTTGCTCCTGTTATTTCACTGAGTTTTTGTATAAATTTTAGACCTGATTCCCCGGCGCCTGTGTTGCAACTTAACAGCAGAATACTACCTGTTTCTTTGAGAGCTTTACCCCACTGCTGTAATTGGCTGGAATAGGTTTCTATATTGTGAATGTTGAGTTCTGCCCGGCCGATTTCTACTGACGCTGATGCGCCGTGAGCAACTATTTGAATGCTGTTGAGGCTGTGCCGCGAGGCGGCAATTTCGGCAATTTGTTCGATTCCATCCCGGTTTCTATCGAGCAGGATTACTTCTGTACCGCTTTTCACTCCCCTGAGAAACTCTTGGTAGTTTTCTACTTTTGAATCCACAATCGCTAGATTTTTTAGGCTAGCCGTCTCTGCTTTATGGCTAGCTTGTCTCAAGATTTTAGTTTCCATATTGGTAGATTTCCGTGTTTGTGTAGATGACCAATTTGACAGATTAGGGATGGTTTTGATTTTTGGTTAATTTGGTTGCTAAATCTAAGCTACCCCTTTTCATAGAGGACGATAAACTTTCACATATAAAGCTTGAAAAATTATTTTTTTATGATACATAATAGTTACCTAGATTTGTTATTTGTGATGTTAGTCAATCATTAGACAGGAATTACTGCGATCGCCCTTGGATGTCCTGATGCGACAGATCGCTGCAATCATAACATGAATAAGGGGTCACAGCCTTTATATTAGCCAAAACCCTCTATTTTTGGGAAAAATGATATCAGGTCTAACGTTAGTTATATGGTAAGTTACTTACCCTTTGGTCAGAACAAGGGGTCAGACCCCTCACGCCGCTGTTCTGAGTCTGGTGACATCGAGGCTGGCTCAGACAGCTTGAACCGTAAAGATACTGAAAATATTAATTTCCTAAAAATTGGCAGATTTGGACTTTGAGGTGCGATCGCTCTTAAAATTTGAGAGTACCGCATTTCTAGAGATTTATACTTATACTAATTTGGCGTGCAGTAAACTCACAGCCATGTAATAATAGCAACTCAATGCTACAAAAGTTAACAAAAAAACTTGACAAATTATATATGTTAATACCAGGATTGCGGTGACAAAAAAGAATGATCGCCCTTCCATTAAAAAGAACGATCGCCCTTTACACTCTCTTTATATCTAAATCATCAAACTGCGTCGATCGCACCCTCTAACGCCACTTGCTAAGCGTCAATATCAAGTTCCCGCACTAAAAAAGCCCATTCATCCGCCAATTCTTCAATGACTTTCGCAGTGGGTTTGCCGGCACCGTGTCCCGCTTTGGTTTCAATGCGAATTAACACCGGTTTTTCTCCCGCGTGGGTTTCTTGCAAGGCAGAAGCAAACTTGAAACTGTGGGCCGGAACTACTCGATCGTCGTGATCGGCAGTTGTAATCATTGTCGCTGGATAAGCCGTTCCCGGTTTGAGGTTGTGCAAGGGAGAATAGCCGTGAATTGTGGGAAATTCTTCGGGATTTTCCGGCGAACCATATTCAGAAGTCCAAGCCCAACCAATGGTAAATTTGTGGAAGCGCAACATATCCATAACGCCGACTGCCGGCAGCGCTGCACCGAACAATTCCGGCCGCTGAGTCATGCAAGCCCCTACTAATAAACCACCATTGCTACCCCCTGCGATCGCCAATTTTGCCGGTTTGGTGTACTTGTTTTCGATCAACCACTCAGCGGCGCTGATAAAGTCATCAAACACGTTTTGCTTGTTCAACTTTTTGCCTGCTTCGTGCCATGATTCGCCGTACTCGCCGCCTCCCCGCAAACAGGCGATCGCATAAACTCCGCCCATCTCTAACCACACTATCCTGCTAACAGAAAAACTCGGAGTTAGCGAGATGCCAAAACCACCGTATCCGTAAAGGTAGGTGGGGTTATTGCCATCCAACTGCAAGCCTTTCTTGTGGGTTATAAACATGGGTACTTGCGTACCGTCTTTGCTAGGGTAAAATACTTGTTTTGTCTCGTAATCGTCGGGATTAAAATCGACATTTGGTTGTCGATAAATCGTACTTTCATCTGTCACCAGATTATAGCGATAAATGGTGTTGGGCGCAGTGAAACTGGTGTAAGCATAAAAGGTTTCGGTGTCGTGTCGCTTGCCGCCGAATCCTCCCACCGAACCGATTCCGGGCAAGGCAACTTCTCGCACGAAAGAGCCGTCTAAGTTGAAGATTTTAATCTGGGTGTAGGCGTCTTTCAAGTAGGAAGCGACAAATTGATTGTTCAGCAGGCCTATGCCTTCGAGAGTTTCTGCTGCTTCGGGGATAATTTCTGTGAACCCCCCCTGAATCCCCCCCTTACCAAGGGGGGGCGACGGGGGGGTTTCGTCACCAGCTAGGGATGAGGGAGGGGGGTTGTTGGTGTCGATCGCAATTACGCGGCCTAACGGTGCATTTAAGTTTGTTTGAAACCAGAAAAGAGCTCCCTCATTGTCGATGAAACTGTACTCAGCCTCGAATTCGCTAATCAGTTCTACAACGGTTGATTCCGGTGCAGTTAAATCCTTGTAAAAAATCAAGTTTTTGGTTTCAGTTCCCTGCCAAACTGAGATAATCAAGTATTTGCCATCTTCGGTGACGCCACCGCTAAATCCCCACTCTTTTTGGTCTGGTCGCTCGTAGATTAATACGTCTTCAGATTGGGGCGTGCCGATTTGGTGGTAAAACAGTTTTTGGTAATAGTTAACTTCTTCGTGCTTGCTTTTTTCGTTGGGTTCGTCGTAGCGGCTATAAAAAAAGCCTTTGCCGTCGTGAGTCCAGGATGCTCCTGAGAATTTAATCCACTTTAAATGGTCTGATAAATCTTCGCCGGTTGCCACATCACGGACTTTCCATTCCTGCCAGTCGGAACCGGAACTTGACAAACCGTAGGCCATGTATTTGCCGTCTTCGCTGATAGCTATTCCACCCAGAGCAACGGTTCCATCTTCTGAGAGAGTGTTGGGGTCAATTAATACTTTGGGTTCGCTGTCGAGGGATGTTAACCTGTAGAGTACGGATTGATTTTGCAGGCCGTCATTCTTGTAGTAGAAATAGCGAGATCCTTCTTTGAAAGGTATGCCGTATTTCTCGTAATCCCAAAGTTGAGTCAGGCGCTGTTTGATTTTTTCCCGCGCCGGAATTTCGTTGAGGTAGGCAAAAGTGACTGCGTTTTGGGCTTCCACCCAAGCTTGGGTTTCCTCAGAGTCGGGATTTTCCAGCCATCTGTAGGGGTCAGGTACTTTGACGCCGTGGTAGTCGTCTGTTTGGTCGATTTTGCGGGTTGTGGGGTAGGTGAAAGGTCGATCGAATTTAGTCATGATTTTTTACTCTCGGTAACTTTGTCCAGTTTACCCTTTCGCGGCAGTGACGACAGGGAACAACGAAACTCAAGACCAAAAACCAAATACCAAATACCCGACAGGTTGAAACCGGTCGCTACACAGACAAAACCCGCCGACGCGGGTTTCATATCTTACAATTTTGTCATTGCGAGCCTGAGCGAAGCAATCGCAGAAGCTTAGAATATAGCTCTCGTCGCATCAATTGTAAACTCTTCATCCTCTCTTCTCTTCCTACCCTTCGGGAACGGCTTCGCCGAACGTTATCTTGGCGTCTTCGCGGTTCGTTTCTCTTATTTTTAAATCAGCCATCACCCGTTTTCAACTAATCCAACTCCCTCCTTCCTTCCAAAGCACGAGCCAATGTAACTTCATCGGCATATTCCAAATCTCCCCCCATCGGCAAACCAAAAGCTATGCGCGTCACTAGGGTAAAAGGTTTTAATAAGTGACCGATATAAAGAGTAGTAGTTTCGCCTTCCACGCTGGGACTAATAGCAATAATTACTTCCTTAACTTTTTGCTGGCTGACGCGCCGCACTAACGGTTGAATGTTCAATTGTTCCGGGCCAATTCCATCCATCGGCGAGATAACCCCGCCAACAACGTGATATTTACCCATATATTCCCGCGTTTTTTCTAAAGCGATTACGTCGCGGGATTCTGACACTACACAAATGGTATGACTGTCGCGGTTGGTATTGCGGCAAATTTCGCAAACAGGGTCAGCAGATAAGTGAAAGCATACTTGACAGAAACCTACTTGTTGTTTGGCATCAATTAAAGATTTAGCTAGGGCTTGCACTTCTTCTTCCGGGCGCTTCAAAATATGTAAAGCGAGCCGCTGGGCTGTTTTTGGGCCGACTCCGGGCAAGCGCTGCAATTGTTCGATTAAACGAGCTAAAGGTCGAGTGTACATTAAAAATTGGCGGTAATTGGTAATATCATTTCTGGTTGATTCGCGACAAGATAATTTGTGCGATGTAGGGGCGGGTTTTACCAACCATCTATGTTTAAAACTAAGTATATCATAAACCCGTCCCGCCCGTACACTGAGGAATATTGACTAATTTACCCTCCACTAATTTTAGCTTTGTAGCCTAACTTTGTGATAATTTCCAGCAGTTTTTGCTTGTGTTCGCCTTGAATTTCGATTTCATTATCTTTGACTGTGCCGCCAGTACCGCATTGGGCTTTTAGCTGCTTGGCTAAAGTGGCTAATGTTTCGGGTTTTTCCTGAAAGCCGCTGATGACTGTAACTGTTTTGCCACCGCGTCCTTTTCGGGATGCTTCGATTTTGAGGTTTTGTTGATTGGGGGGAACTTCGGCAACTCCCCGTTGGAGGGCGGCCGAGTTGTCAACATTCCCAAACTCGGAGTAAACTATTCGTTTGCCCTCGGTTGTTTTGCTGTCAGAATCTTTGCGTTTGGATGCTGCCATAGGTTAAGATGCTTGAACTTTTTTTACTGGTATTTCTAGTTTTAGCGGATTGGGGTATGGTTGCGATCGCTCGTTTGCGATCCCATCTTCTACTTATTGTATTAGCCCGTCAAGCGTTCAAGGAATTATAATGAAATTTGTTCGATCGCCTCAAGTCCCCAAGCAATTTGGTACGATCGACTTTGGTACGATCGACATCAAGCCTCTAGCTTACCCGCGAATCTAAAAAATCTAAAATCTAAAATCTAAAATCAAATGACTGTCACCCCCCTACCTCTCACCACCGAAACCAGCGCCCAACGCCCCGACTCCCTCGGCAGATTCGGCAAATTCGGCGGCAAATACGTCCCCGAAACCCTGATGCCCGCTTTATTTGAACTAGAAGCCGCTTTCCACAAATACCGCAGCGAACCGGAGTTTCAACAGCAACTCCAACAATTACTCAAAGATTATGTCGGCCGCCCCAGCCCTTTGTATTTTGCCGAACGCCTCACCGAGCACTACGCTAAAGCAGACGGAACTGGCCCGCAAATTTACCTCAAACGCGAAGATTTAAACCACACCGGAGCTCATAAAATTAATAACGCTTTAGCTCAAGCATTGCTGGCAAAACGCATGGGTAAAAAGCGGGTAATTGCTGAAACTGGTGCCGGTCAGCACGGCGTTGCTACCGCCACAGTTTGCGCTCGTTTTGGTATAGAATGCGTTGTCTACATGGGCGTTCACGACATGGAAAGACAGGCTTTAAATGTGTTTAGAATGCGCTTGATGGGTGCCGAAGTGCGGCCGGTGGCGGCGGGTACGGGAACGCTGAAAGATGCGACTTCGGAAGCGATTCGCGACTGGGTGACAAACGTGGAGACAACTCATTACATTCTCGGTTCCGTAGCTGGCCCGCATCCTTACCCGATGATGGTACGCGATTTCCATGCGGTAATCGGTGAAGAAACGCGGGCTCAGTGTCAGGAAAAGTGGGGTGGTTTGCCGGATATTTTATTAGCTTGCGTCGGCGGCGGTTCTAATGCAATGGGTCTTTTCCACGAGTTTGTCGGGGAAGAAACTGTCAGATTGATTGGTGTTGAAGCGGCGGGCGAAGGTGTGGAAACTGATAAACACGCTGCTACTTTGACTAAGGGAAGTGTGGGAGTTCTGCACGGAGCGATGAGTTATTTGCTGCAAGATAATGAAGGTCAAGTGATTGAACCCCATTCGATTAGTGCAGGTTTGGATTATCCGGGTGTGGGGCCGGAACACAGTTATTTGAAGGATGCGGGCAGAGCTGAATATTATAGCGTAACTGATGCAGAAGCACTGGAAGCATTTCAGCGGCTTTCGCAGTTGGAGGGGATTATTCCGGCTTTGGAAACTGCTCACGCGATCGCCTATTTAGAGACTCTATGCCCGCAGCTAACAGGCAATCCGCGCATTGTGCTTAATTGTTCGGGACGCGGCGACAAAGATGTGAACACTGTGGCGAAGGTTCTGAATATCTAGGTTAGCGGAATGTGGGGCGATCGCTCTGTAGGAATCGGTAACAATTAATTGGTGTCAACTTAAGACTAAAATCCTTTGTATCTCTCGTTTGTATCGAAGTCTAGATCCCCCTAGCCCCCCTTAATAAGGGGGGAACTGGAAGCGATCTTTCGTCCCCCTTATTAAGGGGGAGTAGGGGGTATGCGAGGGGGATATAGAGGCTTATCCTCAGACGGTATACTCATACTACTTTTGGCATTAAGTTGACACTAATGGTAACAATTAACTTTATTTCTCGTTTGATTTCATGTCCAAAGGTTTGATTTCGATTTGCTTGGGATTGTTGACAATCCTGCCAAAGTGTGACACCTCCATTCCTACGCGATCGCTGCCACCAACTCCCATGAATACTAATGTTGCTTCGAGTGCTATTACTGACTTAGAAAAAGCGGTTAACCAACAGATAAATCAATACCGAGCATCTAAAAAGTTGCCGCCGCTGACTATCGATCAGCGAATCACTCAGATAGCAAGAATTCACAGCGAAAATATGGCTAACGGTAAAGTACGTTTCAGCCACGATGGATTTGAGGGGCGGGCGAAAGCAATTACGATTCCTTATCAAAGTGTAGCTGAAAATCTTGCTTATAATTTTGGCTACAGCGACCCGGTACGCAATGCTGTTGAGGGTTGGATTAAAAGTGACGGCCACCGTAAGAATATGGAGGGTCAGTTTAATGTGACCGGTATTGGGGTTGCGAAAAATGCCAAAGGGGAGTATTATTTTACTCAGCTTTTTGTCCGCAGTCGGTAAGCGGAAGGAAGAGGGAAGAAGGAAGAAGGAAGAAGGAAGAGGGAAGAGGGAAGAAGGAAGAAGGAAGAAGGCAGTCAACAGTCAACAGTCAACAGTCAACAGTCAACAGTCAACAGTCAAAAATTACTAATAATGGAATTTGCAGATTTTCAAGTGTGCGATGGTGATATTCCCGATTCTCTCTTATCTTATTATTTGACAGCAGAGGCGATCGCCGTTGATACGGAAACAATGGGTTTGATGCCGTGGCGCGATCGCTTGTGTTTGGTGCAGTTGTGCAATCCCGAAGGTAAAGTTGCAGTGGTGCGGATTGCCAAAGGCCAGACTGCGGCCCCGAATTTAAAGAAGTTAATGGAAGCCGAAAATATTGAGAAAGTATTTCATTTTGCGCGCTTTGATATGGCAACAATGCGTTACAATTTAAGTATTGACATTGCACCAGTTTTCTGCACAAAGCTAGCTAGTAAAATTGCTAGAACTTACACCAACAAACACGGATTGAAAGAATTAATTCTCGAACTCGAAAAGGTAGAATTAAATAAAACATCTCAAAGTTCCGACTGGGGAAATGCCACTAATCTTTCTGACGACCAACTAAATTATGCTGCTAATGATGTCCGCTATTTGCTGAACGCTAAACAAAAGTTGACTGCTATGTTGCAGCGAGAAGAACGCTGGGAAATTGCACAGCAATGTTTTCAGTGTTTGCCCGTTTTTGTGAGTTTGGATTTATTGCAGTACAAGGATGTTTTCGAGCACGGCTAATACCCTTTTAGATTTTAGATTTTAGATTGTAGATTGGGAATGAATGATGACTACCAGGGTTTAGATCACGGGCATACAATTGCATTCTTTTTTTGAAATGGTATAATATTGTGTCATACTATGTCCGATCGATTGACCATAATATCCCGGCCGGGCGGGTTTTTGAGATTGTCAATTATTGGCAGATATTATTGGTGAACCCGCCCCTACCTGATTTCGGGCGAAGCGAAGCGGAGGGAATCGACCGGAGTAGATATCACCTCGCACAACAGCCATCAAATTGGTTTGTAATGAAGACTTGAGTTATCATAAAACTCGCTTGGACTTGAGTCCTCACTACAAACGTAATTATTATTATTTGACCGGACTTGATGTGATATCAAATCCGGTAGCATCGGAGTTATTCCTCTCTGTATTCTCTCCCTCTGCGTTCTCTGCGCCCTCTGCGGTTAAATCATTCCGATACAACCGGAAACGATATGAGTAAAAAAAAAATTCAAAACAGTGATCTATTGCTGATTATGGCTAATCGGGATTGTGTTCGTGCAGTAAAGCTTCAATTTGGTCGTCAACATTTCTAATCACCTGTTCCAAAGCGGGCAACCCCTCTAAATGCACAGGAGAAAGCCGAGTTCGATCGCGAATTTGATTCACTTTCCGCTGTAATTCTTCGGCCAGCCGCAGTGCGTCCCGACTCAAAGTAGACAACTGCTGCTGCTGGTAAAACCTCAAAGCGGCCCCCCGCAAAACTTGCAGGGTGGCTTCTTCCTTACCGCCCACCGTCATTACCCGCAAGCGCAACAGCAAATGAGTGTTTTGATATATGCGCTCAACTTCGACTTGTTTGGGCTGTTCCACCGGGCCAACAGGCATATCTGTCAGCCGCTTCAACTCGTCGATGACCTCTTGGAAAAGGACGATATCGATACCTTCGAGCATCGATTTCAAAACGCCGTCTTGACTCCAAAGAATGCGACCTTGGGACTGGTGCCGCTCAAAAAACAGGCGGCCGATACCCTCTCGCAGCACTCTACCGAGCAATTCTTGTAGGAGTTGGGGCGCGGGCAAAGTTGCCAAAACTTCCACTCGGCTTGACAAGTGCAAGGCCTCGACATTCAACACCGATAGCTGTGTCGGTGTCGGGGGAACCTCAGCGCCAGCAGGTTTAAACCGCTCAGGAGGGGGCATCGAGGGTTCTGGCACAGACAGCAGCGTTGCTGCATTGGGGCCTGAAGTTGCTGATGGGGGATTTTTGGGTTTTGGGGCTGCGGCGGTTTCTGTCTGGCTGGGTTCTCGGATCTGGTTCCCGTGCAGCAAGTAAGCTGAGAGCATCGAGCGCTGAGTTTCCGAGGCAATTTGCTCTGTTGTGACTGAGCAATTCATGTAAGCTAAAATCCGCTGCACGTAGTCCAAGGCGGAGTCATCTTGGGCATCGACTACGCCCAATTTAAATAGATTACCTTCTAGAGATAAAGGCAAAACTTGATAATAAAGGCAAGCTTCAAAGGGGACAACTGTATCGATTAGGTGAAATATTCGATCGGAGTCCATTGTAGCTGCCGAGTCTGTTGAAGATGTATGTACCATTAGCTGCTTTGTAGTTGGAAGCGCGATCGAGCGCGACGCACCAACCTGATGCGATAAAATTAAACCCTGCAACTTCCCTGACGGAGGAATTGGCATAACAACCGGAAGCTTTTATTAAAGAAAAATCCTTAGTCCCAGAATTTTCTCCCTTCTGTATTGCAGCCTTAAATTCTACCAAAAGATTGAGAACTAGATGATGACTAGCGCAGTCTAGACCCACTATCATCGATCGCCCTAGACAGATTCCCGTGGCTAGCAACAATAGAATTATGTCAGGAATACGCAAGTATTACAGATGCACCACAACCGATGATTTACGGGCAACCGCTGAATTTAGGATTGGTTAAAAAATCCTGAAAAGTCGATCGTGCTGCTAGTATCTTAGCCCAGAGAGTTGACTGCGATCATCTCGGAGCGCGATCGTCACTGCAGCGCTACGATATCCCGATCGCTCTAATCTGATTTGATACAAGGGGCGATCGCGCGGTTTTCCACGGGGAAACTTGCAGAACTCTGTGGCTGTTCGGGAATTGATTTGTAGCGCGGATTCTGAAAAATGCTACCGCCAATTAACAATTAGCAATTGCCCGCCACCCAACCAATCTACTCGTTGCGGAGCGATTGAGCTGCTAAATAAAGTTTGCTCCACTCGCCGATGACTTGATTGGTTTTCAGCTTTAATTCAGATGCGATCGTCTCTACACTTTTCCCTGCTTTCAGCGATTCGAGCAACTGCCGCTGAACCGGCGTGAGATATTGTAAATATTGCTGCCACTGACCGGGAGTCAAGCCCAAACTGTGTTCTTTGAGCGAAGTTTCCAGCCAGTTGGCGACTAATTCCGGTGCTTGTTTGACCGCAAAAACCCGAATCGCGTGATAACTGACTTTTTCTCGCAAGCGGTAAATTTGCTTGATCGGAACCTTCAACTCCTCGGCAATTGCCTCTTGGGAACGACCTTGCAGGTAAAGCTGCAGCCACCGAGAAGCCAGCGGATCGACTTCAGCTGCCAAGTAATTCTCAAATTCTTGTTGGACAATCTGCCGCTGAGTTTGCTGCTCTTCCCAAGCTTGATTTTCTCGATACTCGGACATCGCCTGTTCGTCTAGCAGGCTGAGCGGTTCGTCTGTCTCGTCGGGTAGAACCTGTTCCGACACCAGCCGCACCCAGTCTCCAGCAGGCACTTGGGTCAACCCGCCGCGCTGGGCACGCCGCAGGTAGTTGACAAAACGGTACACCAGCAGGGGCTGGTTGCGGATCGGCCGCAAGCAGTATTCTTCTGTACTCGCTAGCAGCAAAGCATTTCGCAGCCGTCTGTCTGAGGTGCATTCGGCAATCCAAGCGACTTGCTGCTGCAGGTAGCGATCGGAATTGAGCATTTCCTGAATCACTTCTTGTAGTACCTCCACCGCACTCCGCTGTCTGTCGCGACTCAGGGAAACCCACGCTTGGATTTTTTGCCGGAGCACAACCAAACCGCCGAGCCGCCCGATCAAGTTGCGGTAAGCTTTTTCTGGCGGTACTCCCAGATACCGAGAAATCAAAATTCGATATAAAAAGTCGATCGCGCCGGAGGCGACAGACAATTGAGTTGGGCTAAGAGTGTCAAATCTTTCGGGCTTGTCTCCCAACAGCCAGCGGACAACACTCTCGCGGGTGCTAGAATTTTCGTCCGGGCAATCTTGTTCAAGTCGTGACTTCCAATCTTGTGCCAGTCTTTCCGCCAAGGTCATGAGCTGTTGAGCTATTTGTCTTTCACCCCCGATTTTACGTGGTATCCTGGATTTTTGAGTATTTTTCAGATACTACGATCCTCTTCGAGGGCTTTCCTTCGGATCGCTTCGCTAACGCCAACGCGCGATCGGATAAATTACCTTAAATTACCCTAAACAAAATTCCATTACGGTGCGATATGCCTAACTTTTTATTAGAACTCGGTACAGAAGAATTGCCCGCATCTTTTGTCGTAAGCAGCGCCCAGCAGTGGCAGCGACTTGTACCTGCAACTCTTGCCGAAGAATCCTTGACAAATGACTCAATTAATGTATACGCTACTCCGAGGCGTTTGGCCGTTCTGGTGAAAGGACTGCCAGTTCAGCAATTAGATAGAGAAGAAGAGGTAAAAGGGCCACCCGCGAGTTCGGCTTTTAAAGATGGCAAACCGACGAAAGCAGCCGAAGGTTTTGCGAAAAAGCAGGGCGTAGAAATTGATGCTTTGGAAGTTCGCGCTACCGATAAAGGCGATTTTGTGTTTGTGATCAAAAAGATTCCGGGGCGGCTGAGTGCGGATATTTTGACAGAACTTGTGCCGCAGTGGATTAATAAGTTAGAAGGCAAAAGATTTATGCGGTGGGCCGACGGAGATTTGAAGTTTCCGCGCCCGATTCGATCGCTAGTGGCCCTGTTGGATGATACTGTACTGCCAATTACATTGGTGAGCGGTTCGGATACGGTCAAGAGCGATCGAATTTCCCAAGGCCACCGGGTGTTATACACCCCCCCTACACCCCCCCTTGCCAAGGGGGGGACGGGGGGGGTCTCGATTCCGCAAGCCGAGGATTATGTCGAGTGTCTGCGGGCTGCTTGCGTGGAGGTCGATCGAACCCAGCGCAAAAATCAAATTAAAGCACAAGTAGAAGCAGCAGCAACAAAACAAGGCGGTTACGCCGCCATTACCGAAGATTTATTAGAAGAAGTCACTGACTTAGTAGAATGGCCGAACGCAGTTGTCGGCAAATTTGACGAAGAATTTTTGATATTGCCGCCGGAAGTAATCACCACAATTATTGTTACCAACCAGCGGTATTTTCCCATCCTCAAAAGCCCCGGTTATCCCGAACTTCTGCCCTATTTTATTACAATTTCCAACGGGTCTCCGGCTAAAGCCGCGATTATTGCTGCAGGTAACGAGCGAGTAGTGCGGGCGAGATTGGCAGACGGTCAGTTTTTCTACAAAGCAGACTTGGCAAAGCCTCTAGAGGATTATTTGCCCAAGTTGGAAAAAGTTACTTTCCAGGAAGATTTGGGGACTGTGCGTGCAAAGGTCGATCGCTTGTGCAAAATTGCCAGCCTCATCACCAATCAACTGCAAATCACAGCCGAAGAACAAGCTTACATAGCAAGAGCAGCCTTACTTTGCAAAGCCGACCTCGTAACCCAAATGGTTTACGAACTTCCAGAAATGCAAGGAATCATGGGGCAGAAATACGCCTTAGCAAGCGGCGAATCGGAAGAAGTAGCCACAGCGATTTTTGAACATTATTTGCCTAAAGGTGCGGGCGACAATTTGCCCCAAACTCTCACAGGTCAAATTGTCGGAATAGCCGACAAATTAGATACATTAGTCAGCATCTTCGGTTTGGGAATGTTGCCGACTGGTTCATCCGATCCCTTCGCTTTGCGCCGCGCCGCCAATGCAATAACTAACATTATTTGGGCTGCTCAGTTGCCAGTCAACTTGCACAAGTTGCTCGCAGAAGTTGTTGCCGAATTTACGGCAGCGCGCCCAGAAACACCTGGGGAGTTGCTATCGCAGTTATACGAGTTTTTCTTACAAAGAATTAGAACTTTGTTGCAAGAAGAAAAAAATGTAGATTACGATTTGGTAAATGCAGTTTTGGGAGAAAACGACCCAGAATATACTGAACGAGCATTGAGAGATTTGTTGGACGCACTGGAAAGAGCGCTTTTTCTGCAAGAAATCCGCAATAACCAGACTTTGGATCTGATTTACGAAACAGTCAACCGTTCAACTCGTTTGGCGGCTCAAGGAGATTTGGATAAAGTTGAATTGGAACCGAAAACGGCGGTGAAACCGGAGTTATTTCAAAAGTCGTCTGAACAAGCTTTTTACGATGCAGTAGTGCAGTTAGTGCCGCAAACGCTGCTATGCAAACAAACTCGGAATTACCAGCAGTTAGTAGATAGTTTGACGGAAATTGCTCCGACTGTCAGCAACTTTTTCGACGGGCCAGAAAGCGTTTTGGTGATGGATTCTGACCCGGAAATTAAGCAAAATCGGTTAAATTTACTGGGTTTGCTGCGGAATCACGCGCGGGTGTTGGCTGACTTTGGGGCGATTGTGAAAGGTTAGAATTTAAAATATTTGAGTCCGCCGGGGATTGAAAACCTCCGCTTCAGTCCGCCGGGGGTTGAAACCCCCGTCTCAAAGCGAAAGTCCTCTTAAGAGGACTGAAACCCACACATACTAAACTTTTCAGTCCGCCGGAGGTTGAAACCCCCGTCTCAAAGCGAAAGTCCTCTTAAGAGGACTGAAACCCACACATACCAAACTTTTCAGTCAGTTTTAACTGACTTTAGCTGTTAGACAGGGGTTTTCAACCCCTGGCGGGCCTGGCGGCAAACGAGCGGGCCAGCGGGCAAACCAACTTGAGAAACCTACTTGTTAAAAATCTCGCTCCCAATAACATTAAAGCTTACCAATAAAACGAGTAAATCTATTAGAATTATTGCCGAACCGCGCGCGTCTGGGCAGAGTTCGATCGCTCTCTTAAAAAATAAGCAAAATGGCCAATAGTCAATAACCAATTCAAGGTTAAGATATAAACTTATAAAACCAGGGAAGTTCGCTCCATCACACACAAAACTTATGCCGATCGCTCATATCATTGGACTAGGAAAATCAGGAATTGCCGCCGCCAGACTGCTAAAACGCGAAGGATGGGAAGTAACGCTGAGCGATCGCTCATCTTCCCCAAACTTGCTCGAACAGCAACAGGAATTTGCTAACGAAGGAATTAATGTTGAGTTAGGTAAATCCTTTGAACCAGTCGAATCTATAGAATTAATAGTAGTAAGTCCGGGCGTTCCCTGGGACAGTCCAGCATTAGTGCGCGCCAGAGAGTTAGGAATTGAAACAATCGGAGAAATGGCTCTCGCGTGGCGTTACCTCAAATCTCCTTGGGTGGGAATTACGGGCACTAACGGCAAAACTACCACTACTGCTTTAATTGCTGCTATTTTTGCAGAAGCAGGGCTTTACGCTCCCGCTTGTGGCAATATTGGCTATGCTGCGTGCGAATTAGCTTTAGGCGAAAAACAGCCGGATTGGGTAATCGCAGAAATCAGCAGCTATCAGATAGAATCCTCGCCGTTTGTAGCGCCGCGCATCGGAGTTTTGACGACTTTGACGCCGGATCACCTCAGCCGCCACAAAACTTTGGAAAATTACTACAACATTAAAGCCCATTTGCTGAAAAAGTCGGAATTGCAAGTAATTAACGGTGACGATCCTTGTTTGCGGCAGCAAGGAGTTGACATTTGGCCGGATGCGTGTTGGACGAGTGTCAAAGGTGAAAAAGATTTGTTGGGAAATACAGATTTTGGAGCCTATATTCAAGATGGTTGGGTAATAGCTCAAAGCGATAAAATTTTGCCTGCTGAGTCTTTGCGGATGGTGGGAGAACACAATTTGCAGAATTTGTTAATGGCGGTAGCAGCGGCTAATTTGGCGGGGATAGATAAAAGTGCGATCGCCCAGGCGATCGCTAAATTCCCCGGAGTTTCGCACCGCCTCGAACACATCTGCACTTGGCAAGGCATAGATTTCATCAACGACAGCAAAGCTACTAATTATGACGCCGCCCAAGTTGGGTTGGCTTCTGTAAGCGCACCGGCGATTTTAATTGCGGGCGGCGACGCCAAAGAAGGGGACGATCGCGCTTGGATTGATACAATCAAAGCGAAAGCTGCTGCGGTGTTGCTAATTGGGGATGCGGCAGGTATTTTTGCCGATCGGCTCGAACAAGCAAATTACAACGCTTGGGAAATAGTCGAAACAATGGAACGAGCAATCCCGCGAGCAGCAGAATTAGGCAAACAAAATCATGCTAAAGTAGTGCTGCTTTCTCCAGCCTGTGCTAGCTTCGATCAATACCAAAACTTCGAGCAACGGGGCGATCATTTCCGCCAATTATGCCTCGAATCCCTGATTTAACCGACACCAATCGCGTAGGGGCGGGTTCACCAACAATTTAGGCATAAAACTAATAATCTCGTAAACCCGCCCCCACTCAACTGTCAATCACAATCTACCGCTTTCAAGATACAAGAGGCGGGTTCACCAACATCTTTAATTGGCTAACCATAATCTTCATAAACCCCCCGTCCATACTGTCTTCCAAATATCCTTAATTCTAGCCTGCTCTTCCCATTCTAGCTCCTGAAAAACTATCATTATCTCCTCATGAGTATAATCAATAATGATTGCCGCCAAATGAGCAGCGGTTTCCGCTTCCAGCATGGCTGTTTTCAACTTTGCCATGGCCTCTTTATCCATTAGCACTAAACTTTGAATATTGACCTCACTTTCATTTTAATTGTGTCTGCAAATGTCTTTTAATTGGCTCTGAAAATCAGCAATCTGAGCAGCACTTATTGTATCAGAAGGCGACGACGATATTTTAAATTGCCTACAAAGCTGAGAGCGCAATTTTTCATCAATCTCCAGAATATTACCTTGGGAAGCGACATTTTTTTGCAACAAAATTGCGATTTCTCTTTCCAGTTGGCGATTTCCTTGCTGAAAGAAATCTTGAGAGTTAGAACGAAACAAACCGCTATTGACTTGCTGAATTTGGCTAGGTGTCAGCGATTGAGCCGAGACAGCAGCCGGAAATACCAAAGATGCTGCTAGCCACCAGCTAGGAATTATCTGTTTGAGAATGCTGTTCATCACTGTCGGGAGGAGTTATTACCTCAGTTGGTTTCTCGTCTTCTGACTCGCTTGCTAATTCATCTTCTCGTTCAAGTTTTTCTTGCCACTCGACAAGCTGCTGAAAAAGTTGCGGGTTAATTTCAAATACGGGTTTGTTGGTTTCTGACATATTTACTCCTGAAGGTGATTGAAAGACTTGGATTTAACTGGTTCCCTGGCTCTGCCAGGGAACCGCTTTCCAGAGGCTCTGCCTCGCTTTTTAACCAGGAAAATTGGAGGGTGAGCCTCCGGATCTGCGTTACCAGGCAGAGCCTGGAAACGAGTAGAAAAACAATTATGTCACTGCTGAAGCTACGCTCAAACCTTCAGCAGCGACATAACTATGCCAGTTAAAGACCCACCAAGCAAAGCTAAAGTAGCTAAGGTACTAATGCCAAATCCTGCCGCTCTTTTTTCGGCAGCTTGATAGTAACCCCAAGCAAACAAAATGCGTCCAATTATCCAAACTGCGCCGATACCGGCGCCCCAAATTGGGCTGATAAATTGCGAGAACAGCCACAGCGAGGGCAAAAATAGAATCATTTGCTCTAAGGTATTTTGCTGAACTCGCACCACTCGCTCAAAGTCTGGGTTTCCTGTCATCTGCGGGGGAGAAACTTTATATTTGAATCTAGCTCTGCCGACGTTGATGGTAACAACGAAGTAGAGAATTAATGCTGAAACAGTAATTAGACTAGGCCAAAGTGTGGCGTTTGCTTCTGCGAGCATGATTCGGTATTATTGGGGTGGACTATATATCTTAATTATAAATCAATTATTGCCGATCGGGTTATTCATCGCCATTCCGTCATTCAAGGCAGGGGATTTGATTCAACTGCTGGGTATTAGTGGCGCGGCAATTGCTTTCGGGTTCCGGGACATCCTCAAAAACTTGCTGGCTGGGATTTTGATTGTTTTTATTGCACCTGCAGACGGATACAAACCCGCGACTCCTCTCGTGAGCCGCCCCAAATTTTAGACTTTTGTTCAAGCTCCCAGATTCATCATTGGAGTCAATCTAAAATCTAAAATTTGTGGAGTAAATCTAAAATCTAAAATCTAAAATCTAAAATCGCCTGACCGCACCTCCATACGGATACAATCCCCCGACTTAAGGAGATTATTTTGCTCAAAAATATTCGAGACCGTCTTAAATATTTCACCAGGAGCAGGATTGCTCCAGAGCTTTTAAAGCAAATACGAGTTGACTTGTTGGAAGAATCAACCCTAGATATTAACTATCTTGTCTTAATTTTCGGCTCCTGTATAATCGCTACCTTTGGACTGCTTGCCAACAGTGCGGCCGTCATCATCGGTGCTATGATCATCGCCCCTCTGATGTTGCCAATCCGAGGGTTAGCATTTGGAGCGGTAGAAGGTAACGTTCTCATCTTCCGCAAAGGTTTAATTGCATTAGCAGTGGGGACGGGGCTAGCAATTTTTCTAGCTTATTTTTTGGGCGCTTTGGTACAACTTCCCGACTTTGGGAGCGAAGTTCTAGCTCGTTCTAAACCTACATTACTAGACTTAGGAATTGCGATCGCCGCTGGGGGAATCAGCGGCTATGCGAAAGTTCAGCCCAAAGTTTCTGCTACTCTGGCGGGAACTGCGATCGCGGTGGCTCTCATGCCGCCAATTTGTGTTATAGGTTTAGGCTTATCTCAAGCTAATTGGTCGCTCAGCCTGGGAGCCAGCCTCCTGTATCTTACTAATTTGCTGGGAATTACTCTCTCCTGTATGCTAACCTTTTTGATGGCCGGCTACACCCCCCTGCATCGCGCCCGTAAAGCCATCTTTTGGGCGCTAGCATTGACGGCTATACTTGTAATTCCTCTGGGCGTGAGTTTTGCGGAATTGATCGAGCAAGCGCAACTCGAAGCCAGTCTGAAGCGGGCGCTGCTTAACCGAACTATTACTTTTCAACGGGTGGAACTGATTGCAACTGATACTAACTGGTTGACGAAACCGCCGGAAGTTCGTCTGAGTGTTCGCAGCAGCCAAGCTTTGACACCCAAACAAGTGCAGCTTTTAGAAGCATTTGTCGAAAAAGAAATGGGTCAACAATTTACCCTAATTTTTCAAGTCAGTCAAGTTGAAGAAGTGCGGCGCTCAACGCCGGATAAGTCCCGATCGAAACCGAAACTTTAGCTATTTTAGCCCTAATTGTATGACCCCAGAAACTCTAATTAACCAAGTGACGATCGAGGGGAATCTGAAGCAATTTCTATTAGTGCTATTAGTTTCCTTAAGTGTGGCGGTGCTGCCGCAAATATGGGGCTGGTTGCGCCAAATTCCCTACACGCTGCTTTTAGTAATTGTTGGGTTGGGTTTGGCTTTTATAGATGTGCGATTGGTGTCGCTCTCGCCAAAACTGATTCTGTTGATTTTTTTGCCGCCTCTTTTGTTTGAAGCTGCTTGGAATTTGGAATGGCCTAAACTCCAGCGGGATTTAGTGCCGATCGCTCTTTATGCGGTTTTGGGTGTTGTTATTTCTGTTGCTGGCGTGGCTTTTGCTCTCAACCAAATAGCGGGTGTTTCTTTAGCGATCGCCCTGTTGGTAGGAGCTAGTATATCTGCTACCGATCCTGTTTCTGTAATTGCATTGTTCCGGGAACTGGGAGTTGAAAAACGCCTAGCTTTGCTGGTGGAGGGAGAGAGTTTATTTAATGATGGCATTGCTATTGTTGCCTTTAGTTTTTTGGTGGGATTCTCTCTAGGGACTGATGACGTTGGCATCCCAATTCTGATTGCGCGTTTCTTAGCTTTTGTGGGAATTGGGGTTGTTGTCGGCAGTTTAATCGGTTTTGGAGTTTCTTATCTGACTCAACCATTTGATTTACCTTTGGTGGAGCAATCGTTAACCTTAGTTTCAGCCTACGGCACTTATATAATTGTTGAGGAATTGGGTGGTTCTGGGGTGATTGGTGTGGTGGTGATGGGCTTGATATTTGGAAATTTCGGCTCTCGTATCGGTATGCAACCCAGTACCAGACTTGCGGTAACACAATTTTGGAATTTTTTGGCGTTTTTTGTAAATTCGATCATGTTCCTGCTGATTGGCGATCAGATGAGGTTTGCTGATTTGGGAACGAATTTAGGAGTGATTGGCATAACTGTAGTGGCGATGTTTGTGACGCGAGCGATCGCTATTTTTGGTTTAGGATGGTTGAGCAATTGGTTAGGACACTCGGAAATTTCATTGCCAGATCAAACTGTAATTTGGTGGGGAGGATTGCGGGGTTCTGTCTCGATTGCTTTAGCTTTGAGCGTACCCCATGTTCTGCCCGATCGACCAAAAATTATTGCGATCGTGTTTGGCGTAGTTTTATTTACGCTGCTAGTACAAGGTTTAACCACCAAGGCGCTGCTGGAAAAACTGGGGTTGTTGAAGAACCAGGAGTTCCGCCAGGAGTATCTGGAGGCGATCGCCCAACGTGTGGCTCTCAATCGGGTTCTCAAGCATCTATCTGAAGTATCGGGCGATCGTAAAATCGAGCCTGAGTTTTCCAATCATCTCGTGAGTCAGCTTCAAGAAAAATTAAACTTGCTGCAAGCAGAAATCAACCAAATGTACGATCGATCTCCTGAACTGCGGCAGATGACTATTGACAAACTCGAAGGGGATTTGCAGGCAATAGAGGCTGATACTTATGCTGAATTTGTACGATCGGGTCAATTGAATGAGCTGCCTGTTTCTGTGTTGCAGCAATGTTTTAAAGAGCGGAATGAGAAAATTGTTTCTTAAGAGGATGTTTGTAGAGAGAATCCCTGTATTTTTTTCAGTTATGACGTGCTAAGCTGTTCTACATTTAAACTGTGTGTCAAAAATCAATAAAACTCTTGTGGGACGGGCTTCTAGCCTGTCCCGAATTTCCAATTTAAATGCGTAACAGCTTATCTATGGGAAGGCCTCGCTAAATCGGCCGGATTAGTAAGCTTGGGTATATCGAGTTTCATCAAGTCTCTGCCAGAATTACCGTTAGCTTTTGGTGCGGATTTTGGTTGCTTTGGGAGGTTTCGCGCACTCGCAGCGAATTCGTTGGCCTGATTAACAGCAATAAGTTCTACTAAAATTATGACTGGTGTTTAGCGATCGACTGAAAGCAGTGTTGGTAATCAAAAACAGTCCGAATTGTTGAGGGGCGGACATGATATAATTCCTGATATTGTAGGGTTCGTTAGCCTACGATAATTTGAATATGAGCTAGATCATAGAAAGATTTGGAAAAATTTGGCAAACTGAGAGTAAGGTTAAATAGGAGGTCAATTTAATGACCAATACTGCTCTCAATTTTAAGACTGCACCCGGACATGAAGTGCTGGCCGCAGCGGGTAAGAAAATGTTGAGGCCGGGGGGGAAATTTGCTACGGAACAGTTATTTGAATGGGCGGATTTTCAGCCAGGGGATACTGTTTTGGAGTTGGCTGCTAGTTTTGGATATAGTTCGATCGCCCTTGTTGAACGTTTTGGCGTAAAAGTAGTGGGAGTTGAGAAAAATCCCGACAGTGTGGCCCGCGCTCGTGCTAATGTTGCAGCAGCGGGTTTGAGCGATCGAGTGGAAATTGTGGAAGGAGATATTTTTCACTTGGATCGGATTTCCCAACAGTTTGATTGGGTGTTGGCTGAAGCTATCCTGACGATGCAGTCGCCGTCGGGGAAAGCTAAAATTGTATCGGGAATTTGCGATCGGCTAAAACCAGGCGGCAAGTTTCTCTCTCACGAACTTTTAGCTAGAAACCGAGAAGCTGAAATTCACAAAGCTTTATCAGAAGTGACTCGGGCTAATTCAACGCCTTTGTCTGAGTCTGGCTGGATTGCTGTTTACCAAAACGTGGGTTTGCAAGTAGAAAAGTGTCAAAGTGGGGCGATGGGGCTCCTCAACTTGTCGCGAATGCTGCAAGATGAAGGGTTTGTGGGTACTGTGCGGATTTTGTGGAATATATTAAGTCGATCGCAAATTCGCGATCGTATCTTAGCAATGCGTCGAGTTTTCCAGCATTACCAACAGGATCTAGGCTACATCGTTATCTCTGCCAAAAAACAATCTTAACCGACTCAATCGATTTTCGATTTTCGATTTTCGATTTTCGATTGAAGAAAGTGAAGCCACTGATAAATCCGGGGGTTCCTGACCAAATTAATCGATTTTCGATTTTCGATGGAAGAAAGTGAACCCACTGATAAATTCGAGACTTGTGACCAAATTAATTAATTGTCAAAAACTATGACTACTACTCTTTTACCGCTACAATCTTCAGCAATCCAACTCCGAGACGCAATTGAATATCCCGCCGCCGGAGTGCTGAACAAAATTTTAGTCAAAGACAATAATTGTCAGTACAGTTTATTTTGTCTGGCTGCAGGAACAGAAATTTCCGAACACTCATCGGCACGGAATGCCACAGTTAATGTCATAGAAGGAAAGGGTATTTTGACTTTGGAAGGCAAGGATATTGTTTTGGAACCGGGGGTGTTTATCTTCATGCCTGGTAAAACTCTTCACGCTTTGAAAGCCGAAGAAAATTTGGCGTTTATTTTGACACTTTCCGAGGCTAATTAATTTCCGCAATATTGCTTGGGGGGCGGGTTTCATACTTGCCTAAAATCAATCATCTCATAAACCCGCCCCGATTCACAGATTGTGGGGGGCGGTTTCATTCTCACGAAAATCGCGAATTTGTAGGGGTAGTGCTACCCCTACTCCCCGTGCCTACCCCCCCACAGACGATTTCACAAGCGTTTCAGACAGGGGGGATCTTCACGAGGGATTGCCCCTAGGTCGAATGAAACCGCCCTGGGTTGTGGGGGGCGAGTTTATATAGATATAGCAATCCTTGCAGGAGTCGTAAATTTTTGACCCCACCCCAACCCTCCCCTTATCAAGGGGAGGGAGTAAGAAATTTACACATGATTTAGGATGGCTATAGTTAGTAGCAGTCAAATATTGTTTGTGAAACCCGCCATACAACAATTGGGATTTTAACATTTAGTCTATTTCATCTCCAGAGGCGATATCCTCCAATTTGTCCCAATCCAATACAATAATTTTACCCCCTCTACTGTAGGAGACAAACGGCTTGAGTTTCTTAAACAAGCGCACACATTCTTCGTAGGTAATTCCTATGCTGCGAGCAATTTGATAGTAGGGAAAACGTTTTTCTAAACATACACTATTATCAGCAATCTTCGTACCTTGCTCGACGCCAAAATAATGAATAAATCGGGCCAGCCGCACGATCGCCCTTTCCGACACCAAACCGTGCACAGTCTCGTGCAGTTGCTGCAACCGCTGGTTAAAAACCGCCAATATTCGCAACGCAATCTCAGGATTTTCTCGAATTGCTGCTAGCAAAACTTCCCGTTCTGTGGTAAGAACTTCCACATCAGTTTCTGCAGTCACCGTGGCCGGGGCAATGCCGTTGCCTAGCAAAGCAGGTGCGGCAAAAATATCTCCCTGAAATAAAGTGCGGAGAATTGTTTCTTTGCCCGCCGCCGCTGTTTTTGCAACCCGCAGAGAACCGCTCAAAAGAGTGTATAATTTTTCGGGGATGCGATCGCCCTCATACATCACAACTTCTCCCTGTCGGTAAGTCCGAATTGCTGTATGTTCTTGCAATCGCTCTAATTCAGTTTGGTTTAAGCTGGTAAATATTCCAATTTTAGCCAGTTGCTCAACAGTTGATTTCATACCTTTAACTCTACCCGATCGGAGTCTATTGACAGTATAATAACGGTGAATTCTGAATATATCGAAACAAGCAGAGCCATCTACGAAAATGCAGAACCAGAATATCGGCGATATTATTTTGATGAGATAGCTGGCGGATTTGTGCTCATCCACCAACAACATAATCTTAATAATTCGGAAATCTTTCTTGCTGAAGTTTTGGCTAAAATAGGGAAGAGAGTTAGAATGTTGAGTGAGCAAGCAGCAGAAGGTGTGAGAACGCCAGACGCTGAGATTGACGGTGAGATTTGCGAATTTAAGGAGTTAACAGAATCTACGAGGAACATCAGGTATCGAGTTCAAGAAGGAATCAGCCTGGCAAAAAATCAAGGTGCATCAGTAGTTATTTTTCACATCAACCGAGAAAATTACGATGTCTGGAAAATCAACGCTGGCATCAAACAAGGTCTGTTTTGGGATAGCCAAAACCAGATTCAACAAATAATTTTTGTTGCCAACACCAAACAAATTCAAATCATTACAAGGGAAGACTGGCAAAATGGAAGACCATTTCAGCGAATTTAAAGAAATCGTAGAGTGCGGGTTGAAAAATAATATGCCGCGAGATGCTAAATTAATTACTGTAGGGCAAATTTTATATGCTGTTACCCGCGACGATCTAACTATCAAAGAAGGTTGGCTGCTTGAAGAGATGATGGGTGGTAGAAAACAGTGGGAAGAAGCACTTGAATACAGTATTTTTGGCTATCCAGTAGACACAGCAACGCCACCTTTAGATAAACCTCTGGTTATTGCCGGCAAAACTTTTCATTCTCGCTTGATGACGGGGACGGGAAAATATCGCAGCATCGCAGAAATGCAGCAAAGTGTCAACGCTAGCAGGTGCGAAATTGTGACTGTAGCTGTGCGGCGAGTGCAAACAAATGCTCCCGGTCATGAAGGATTGGCAGAGGCTCTTGATTGGACTAAAATTTGGATGCTGCCAAATACTGCCGGTTGTCAAACTGCGGATGAGGCAATTAGAGTAGCTCGTTTAGGCCGGGAAATGGCGAAACTTTTAGGGCAAGAAGACAATAATTTTGTCAAATTAGAAGTGATTCCCGATGCTAAATATTTGCTTCCCGATCCGATCGGCACTTTGGAAGCTGCAGAACAATTAGTTAAAGAAGGTTTTGCCGTTTTGCCCTACATCAATGCCGATCCCCTGCTGGCAAAACGCCTAGAAGAAGTCGGTTGTGCGACAGTCATGCCTTTAGGTTCGCCCATCGGTTCAGGGCAAGGGATCAACAATGCGGCCAACATTCAAATAATTATTGACACGGTGAAGGTTCCTGTGGTAGTCGATGCGGGTATCGGAACCCCCAGCGAAGCGGCGCGAGCAATGGAAATGGGAGCCGATGCACTGTTGATTAATTCGGCGATCGCCAATGCCCAAAATTCCCCGGCAATGGCAAAAGCAATGGGAATGGCCGCAGAAGCGGGGCGGATGGCGTACTTAGCAGGCAGAATGCCGATCAAAGATTACGCGATCGCCTCTTCTCCTCAAACAGGCACTGTCACCTCCAAATAAATGGCCGAATTTTCCTGGGCGCTTTTTTGGTACAGTTGTAAACATCAAAAATATTAAGGATTGTGACTGATGCCTTACATCAAAGATGACGATGGACGCCTGAACAACTTTGCTAAAGAGCCGAAGGTGTATGAAGCCGTACCTCCCAACAAAAATCAGCAACGCAACTACATCATCATGGGTATTGCAGCAGCCATGTTAGTCGCCGGTTTGGTGTACGTGGCTGCCTCCGTCTGAAAACTGGCCTGAGACTCAAAGCTGCTTCAAATCGCAATTTTAAATAATCCTTCGAGAAACCATGTTTTCCAACCAATGGAAACATGGTTTTTGTGTTTCAATACAAAGCAGGGAGTTGCGACAATCCTGAAGCGTGCCGAGCGAGCTGGAAAGCTAAATAAGACGAGCATAAATTTGGTGTTTTCCTCTTGGCTGTTGGGTTCAGGGACTTGGGTTGCACTTAATCACACTGGTTCGCCACCCACATAAAATTGCCAATTGAAAATCTACAATCATGAAGGTCATCACCGGTGCGATTCACTGCCTTCGGGGCTTAGTTGCGAGTTATGAGCGATCGAGATTTCAACTTTCAACTCTCAAATCTACAATCTACAATCCAAAATCTAAAATCTAAAATCTAAAATCTAAAATCGGCTGATCCTGATGTCTATTCCTTCCCAAAGAGTTTCTAGCTCGAACAAGCTGATCTACCAACGCTTGAAACAGGCGATCGACCTCAATTTACGCCGTCAAATTTTTATCGCCGCCTGCGACGACTTGTGCTTGCGGGACTGTCTGGCTGCCCGCTTGCACACAGAATTAATCGCAGAGAGCGCAGGCTCCGATCCTCGCTCCCCGATCGACTACCCCCGATTTGTCAGTTTGGAACTCGACTTGAGCGATCCAAATCCTTGGGGTTCGATCGCCGCGTGGCTGACCCACCACCCACCGCCGCAAAACAGGGGCAGCTACAGCCGTTTGCCGGGATTTCAAATTCTCGGGGCCGAACACCTGACCAGGCAGTCAGCCTCCGTGCAGTGGTCGTTCCTGAGCTATTTGAGGGACATTGAAGCACACCTGCAATTGTGCGAGTCTGCTCTGTTGCTGTGGGTGTCGCGCCCCTGGCTAAGTTCGATCGAGCAATCGGCCCCAGAATTTTGGCACTGGCGAACCGGAGTATTTGAGTTTGAAGGCGAACCAACTCCAGCTAAGGGAGACTTCGGGCACTTTGAGGACTTCGGGAACTCAGGAGACTTGCGAAACTTGCGGGACAGCGGAAACTTTGGCAACCAACTTTTAATATCTTCTTTGTCTGGACAATCCCCAATTCCCGACGAACAATCCCCAATTCCCGATGAACAATTCCCAATTTCCTATCCCCCGTCCCCAGCGCCAGATTCTAAATCCCTCCAACTGGCAGATGACGAACAATCCCCACCAATTTCCTATCCCCCGTCCCCAGCGCCAGATTCTAAATCCCTCCAACTGGCAGATTTGGTGCTAGCAGCAGCTTCTGAGGATTTGGCAGCCGAAAATAATGCCGCATCAGAGGAGAATTTTCTGCCGCTGCAAACCCTGCAATACATCGAACTGCTGCAAGAACATCAGTGTTGTTGTGAAGCATTGGCTTTGGCTTATCACGGTTTGGGAAATTACTACCGCGATCGCATTCTGGGCGGAGACGTTTCAGAGCAAAACCTGACAATCGCCATTCGCGCGATCGAACAAGTGATTGCGTATCTCGACGTTGACAGCAACTCCGAGCAAAATCAACCACTAACTGAGGAATGCGCGCGGCTGATTGCTCAATTGACACAAAATTTAACTCAGTACGCCCAGGAGTCCAACAGCCTACCGCCAATTTCCGATCTGCTCAACGATCTCGGCACTCTCTATTGGATGCTATCGCGCGATCGCACGCAGCATAACGCCTCAGATCCGGTATCCAGCCTAGAACGCAGCATCGCCCTCTACCTTGAAGGTTTGAACCGAACAGATGCCGAAACCGTACCCCAAACCCGCGTTAGATTAAACAAAAATTTGGGAATCGCTTCGGCCGATTTAGCCCGCTATCGAGACAAGACAGAGAACTTGCAGCACGCAGTTGCAGCTTACCAACAAGCGCTGCTGGATCTAGACCCCGCCGTGGAGCCCCAGCAGTACGCTGCTGCTCAGAATAATTTGGCGACAGCATACTGGAATTTAGCGCAAGATGGTGAGCCGATCGTCTATCTCAAAAGCGCGATCGCAGCTTACACCCAAGCCCTCTCCTGCTACAGTCCCGAACGAGAACCCCTCAACTATGCCGGAGTGCAAAACAACCTCGGTACCGCCTGCTGGAACCTCGCCCAGCACCAACCCTCAGAACCCCTGCTAGTCAGGGCGATTTCCGCCTACCGCGAAGCCTTGAAATACCGCACCAGAGAATTAGTACCCGCCGCCTCCGCCGCCACCTACAATAATCTCGGTACTGCTTATTGGCATTTGGCGAACCAGTTTCAGCAGAAACAGGCGCGGACGGAATCATTGCAGCAGGCGATTACCGCCTACGAAGCCGCCCTGGATATCGCCGGAAAGCTCGATCGAACCCAACTCACTTTTGACGCCTTGGCCGCCCGCAACAATCTCGGACTAGCCCACTATCAACTAGCCACAGACCCAGATTTCGCCACTAACAAAGTCGCACAGACAAGCCATCTAGAAGCAGCACTACACCACCAGTTGCAAGTGTGCGCCGAATGGGGACAACATCTCAATGACAAAGGGTTAATATATGGGGATAAACTCAACCTGCAAGCCCCGGCAAACTCCCAAGCTGCTGATTCCAGGCAAACAGCATTGAGCTATATTGTCAAAACGATTAGAGCTTTCTATAGTGAATGTGGGCTGCCAGGCCAAAATTTAGCCTTATCCAAAGTTCCTGGAGATTTATTGCCTGAAATTTTGCGTAGGTTATAAATAGGGCTATAACTATTAAAAGCTCAATTTTTTCGAGATTTGTATCCAGTTTTCTATTATTATGGCTGAATATTCTTGCCTAATTCTTCAAGCAAACTTGTGGTCATGGCCCCTGTAAAAATCCTTGTGGTTGATGACGACCCGGCAATCCGAAATTTAATTCACCGTTTTTTGAGCCAGCAAGGTTATCAAGTTGAGTCTGGCCAGGACGGTCAGACTGGTCTGGAATTATTTGAGCAACTCAATCCTGACTTAGTAGTTCTAGATGTAAATTTACCTGATACAACTGGCTACAAACTGTGTCAAGAAATGCAAAGACGTACGGGCGTGTTTGTGTTGATGCTGACTGCCCGAACCGATGAAGCTGACAAAATGAAAGGGTTTGCCGAAGGTGCTGACGACTACATTACTAAACCTTTTAGTCTTGTAGAGATTGGAGCTCGCGTTGCAGCAATTTTGAAGCGCAAACGCATTGTTACTCCCGCCGAACAACAAACTCTTACTTTTGGAGAGCTACTAATAGATCCGGTTCGCCGCGAGGTAATTCTCGGCAGTCAGATACTTGCTTTGACTGCTTTAGAATTCGACCTGCTGTACTGTTTGGCCAGCAAACCCGGTCGCGTGTGGAGGCGATCGGAATTGCTGCATGAAGTGTGGGACTACGAGTATGTAGGAGCAGATCGCGTGGTGGATGTCCATATAGGTCAAATTCGTCGCAAAATTGAACTAGATCCCAATCAAATGCCAATGATTCAAACCGTCCGAGGCGTGGGTTACAAGTTTGAACCCACAACCTAGTAACATTCGGCATTGGGCAGCGGATATGAACGCAGAAGGCTGTAGGTGCGGGTTCACCAATATCTCGGATTAACCTACTCGATATTTGTAAACCCGCCCTCCCCACAAAATCATTCAGATCGATCGACTATCTGATTGTTTGTTCTGCAAATACTCGCCCACTTCTCGCGCACGCTCAAAACCCCTTCGCACGCAATCTCCCAAAGCCACTCCGCCCACGTAGTTGCTGCACAAATACACCCCAGGCAAAGATTTTAAGCCCTCATCGATTTGTTGCAGGCGATCGAAATGCCCCAAATTGTACTGAGGAATCGCCCGCTTCCATACATTCACCGCCAAAACTTTCGGCGGCGCAGCCGAGGGTTTCAGCAAAATTCGAGACAAATCTCGGTGCACCTCCCGAACGATTTCTTCTGAGTCGAGATTGCCAATTTCCGAATCAGTAGCCCCGCCGATGTAACTGCTGAGAGTTTGCCACCCTGCAGGCGCGCGATCAGCAAATAAACTTGATGTCCAAATCGTCCCCAGAGTGCGAATTCCCTGCCCCCTCGGAATTAAATTTCCAAAACCTACTAATTTACCATTGACATCTGAGTGAGGATATGCTAAAACGACGCAGGCAACCGTAGGATAAGTAAAAGCTTGTAAAGCGCTGCTAACTTCCGGTTGCAGAGGCTGCAACAGATCGGCTGTAACGTAAGCGGGTGTGGTCAAAACCACGGTGCGCGCCTCAACTTCCTGCTGTCCGTCGGGCGTCGAGAATACAGCAATGTAAGTTTCGCGTTCTGTACGCTGGAGGCGAGTCAGATGCCAGTTGAGTTTCACTCGATCGCCCAATTCAGCAGCGATCGCCTCTGGCAAAGCCTTCAACCCCTGTTTGAACGAACCCAACTCTCCCGGTCTAGTCTTAGGCACATTCGGGTCTGCAACAGTCTTTAGCCCCCCCTTGGTAAGGGGGGGTTGGGGGGGTCTGTTCCTAGCAGAAAGCAGCGCCCCCGCCATCAGCCCGCCACCCAGATCGGCCATCTTTGCTACCCTGCCGAAAGCCGCAGCCGCGCTAAGTTGTTGCGGATCGCCCGCATAAACCCCAGAAACAAAAGGTTCCACCAACCGCTGCATCACTTCCTGCCCCAGATGACGGCGGAAAAATTGAGAAACAGTTTCCTCGTTACCCTGCTGCGAAAGTCCAGCGCCCATTGCCGGCCCGACAAATCCCAAAGCCCCGAACAACGCCCGCAGTTTTCCCGGAAAACTCAGTAACTGAGACTGAATCATCGCCGGTGGAGTCATCGGCACCGGTTGCAGCTTTTTTTGCCAATACACAAAACGAGGCAATTTGCGATCGGCAAAAATCAACTCCTGCTTCAATCCCACATCCACAGCCAACTTCATCAATTCCGGCGTCGGTGAAAAACTGTTCGGGCCCTCCTCCCAGAGAAACCCTTCCCCTGTCACAGTGGTGATGTTCCCGCCCACACGTCCCTGACTCTCAGCGACTAAAATCTTCAGCGGCGATGGACTCGTTGCTTCCTTGTGAAGTGCGTGCGCCAAACTCAAACCGCTAATACCTGCACCCACAATCAAGGTATCTAATAGTTCCATATTACATAGAAAAATATCGCAATCTTTATGTTACATGGCTTTGCACGGCTTGCGTTCTTTGCTGGGCGTACTGCCAAACCGCTTTCAGATTACCAAATTGGGAATCGGGAATTGCGAATCGGTAAGCTGTCGGGCATTTCTTAAGCATTTTTCTCGAATGTTGTGGATTAACCTCTGTTCACCTCCCCCTCTCCCGTTCTCCCCATCTCGCTTTTGTCTCCGCTGCGTCTGGTTTAAAAAAAGAGGATCTGCTCTAATTAAGCTATATTCCCCAAAATACTCTTTCTTTAAAATTTTTGTATTATAGGGAACAGCGCCAAAAATTGCACCGGGAAACGCAGCCGTAAAGTGTGCAAAAAAATTGGAGTGGGTTAAACTAACTTTAGGAAAATTTTAGAGCTTAACTTGCAAGTCCGCACACCCCTCTGAACAGATGGGGTTTCATGCCCTAATCAAAAGACATAGTTGACCAGCTATCGTCTTAACTGATTAGGTTATCAAAAATATGGGTGTAGCTCAAGCTGCTATGCGATCGCGCGTGAAATATTTAAAATGGTAATTGTGCCGTTGAAAGTAGATCATAAAAGTACCAAGTGTCGAAGTAGCCCCCTGTAGCAATAATCAATATTCAAGGCGGTGAAAACTGCCTGTTGAGTGTTTCCTCGATCAATCTACTCACATCTTGCACCATTCTCGCTTAACAGGCTTTCCGGCCTGTTCCACCAAGAGTTAATTTCTTGTGGGTTGGGCATCCTGCCCGCCCATAAAGTGCAACATATGAGTCTAAAGACACGAGGTTTCTGTAATACTAAGCTTGTCTCCTGAAAAAATACCCATGCAGGAAGTTATCAACTCGTTTCAGTCTTTTTTCTCTAACTCGGTTGATGCTTTCCTAGAGTGCGATCGACAGCAAAATTATTTATCGATCAATCCTATTGCTGCGGCTTGGATGGGATTGGAGCCTGCTGAAATACTCAACAAAACTAATCAGGAATTATTAAAATTATATCCCAATAATGCTGCTCTAAAAAATATAATCTCGCAGATTGATGCCTGCCTGCAACAAGTATTTATAACCGGGGAAAAACGGCTGGCAATTCATGAGGTGACGGCGGCAGACGGCGGGATTAAAATTTACGAAACTGCTTATACGCCAGCGGTGGATGCCTCTAGCAAGCAGATGCGGGTTTTGGGCGTCGGTAGAGATATCACCCGGCATTACCGCTGGCAGCAGCAGAAAACTCAACAGTTACGCCGATCGAACCATTTACTGTGGTTGAATGGAGCTAACAGTCCGCTGGCAATGGTAGGCTGGGATGAAGATTTTCGGATTGTTCAGTGGTCGAAACGCGCTGAAGAAATCTTTGGCTGGACATCCGATGATATGATGGGCAAGCAGTTCGGCGATTTGGCTTTGGTTTGCGAGGAAGATAGAGAGGCTGTAAGCGCGATCGAGCTCGAACTAGCCACCGGCAACGGCAATACTTCAATTAACCGCAACTATACTAAAAGCGGACAGGTGATTTGGTGTCGCTGGTTCAACTCGATTATTCGCAGTGGCGATACTTTTACCGTGCTTTCTTTGGTGGAAGATATCACCGATCGCAAACGATTGGAAGCAGAAAAAGCCCAAGCTTCTCGCCTCACAGCAATGGTAGCCGATGTGGGTATTGCCCTCACCAAACACCCTCAAGATATCCTGCTTCCCTGCTGCGAGGCAATGGTGCAGAATCTTGATGTCGCCTCTGCTGAAATTTGGACTTTCAACTCTCAACAGAATCTTTGGCAATTACAAGCAGCCTCGGGAATCTACAGCCGCACAGACGATCGGGCTAGCTTTATTGAAAGTAAGGTTAACTCGATCGCCAAACAGCAAAAACCGGAATTTGACTGCGGATTTGAACTCAACAATTTTGGACTCCCAGAGGAAGAATCCCCGAAAGCAACAGAGGCGCAAAGTTCCGAAGTAGCAATTATCAACACGAGTCAAAAGCCGACAAATTGCCCCATACCTAAGCAAATTTTTACCTTCGCCGGCTACCCTTTGATAGTCGAAGAACGGCTGGTGGGAGTCATGGTAATTATCAGCCGCCAGCCGCTGACAGCACCTTTTCAAGAAACTTTAGCATCGGTGGCTGATGTCATCGCTTTAGGCATCGAACGCAAGCGTGCAGAAGCTGAATTAAAATCTGCTAGAGGGTTCCTCAATTCCGTAGTAGAAAATCTGCCGGTGGGAGTTTTTGCTAAAGATGCTTCTTCGCTGAAATTTGTGCTGTGGAATAAAGCGGGAGAAACGATCGCAGGTGTTACCTCTCAAGAGGCGATCGGCAAAAATGACTACGATATTTACCCCAAAGAACAAGCTGATGTTTTTACTGCTCAAGACAGGGAAATATTGACGGGTGATCATAACCAATCTACTGTTAAAGACATAGCGGAAGAGCCGATCCAAACTCGCCATAAAGGTATGAGAATACTGCACACCCGCAAAGTGCCAATTCTCGACGCCGCAGGCCGTCCTCAGTACGTTTTGGGGATTACTGAAGATATTACCGAACGCAGGCAGGTAGACGAAAGCGTGCGCCTCTACGACCAAATTGTGGAGAATATGCAAATTGGTTTGTACGTCTACCATTTGGAAAATATAGACGATGACAGCACTCTCAGGGCGATCGCCTCAAATCCTGCGGCTACCCTATTTACCGGATTAGAAATGGCTGATGTTTTGGGAATGACAATCGACGAGATTTTTCCCCATCTGCGATCGAAAAACATTCCCCAAGCATTTGCTTCGGTAATTCGCACCCAGAAAGCCGTAGAACTTGAAGATATTGACTGCGATGAAGGCGGCCGAATAACTCGCGCTTTTTCTATTAAAGCTTTTCCATTACCCAACAACTGCGTCGGTGTGGCTTTTGAAAACATTACTGCTCGCAAGTGCCTAGAACTAGAACTGCAGGCGTCGTTGGAAAAAACCGAACGTTCCGAACAACTCCTGCGTACAGTAATAGACAAAACTAGCGACTGGATTTTGGCAAAAGACAAAAATTTTCGCTGTATTTTGGCAAACAAGAGTTTCGCTCAAGCAATTGGTAAAACCGTCGAAGAAATTATTGGCAAATCTGATTTAGAATTAGGATTTTCAGAAGAACTCGTGTTTGGGAATTGGGCTAAAAATATCCGAGGCTTCCGCACAGACGACTCTGCTGTACTGGCAGGCGAAATCATCCACAATCCCTGCGATCCGGCAACTATTGCTGACGGTTCAGTACATATTTTTGATACCCAAAAACTTCCCCTGCGCGACGCTGAAGGTAATGTATTTGCAGTGCTAGCTTTCGCTCACGATATTACCGAACGACATGAGTCCGAAGCAGCTTTGCGTAGAAGTGAAGCAAGATTTAGGTCTTTGGTAGCTAATATTCCCGGAGTGGTTTATCGCTGGAAGTGCGATTTTTCGACTAATTTTATTAGCGATGCCGTTTACTTATTAACGGGCTACCCTGCGGCTGATTTTATTTTGCTTTTGGACAGGAGAGGCCGGACTTTTGCTAGCATTATTTACCCGGAAGATTTGCCAAAAGTAGAAGCAACTATTCGGCAAGGCATAGAAAACAAAGAGTCTTATAACTTGGAATACCGCTTGCTAGCAGCAGACGGCACGGTTAAATGGGTTTGGGATAAAGGTTCTCCTGTGTTCGACGCAGAGGGAAACGTTTGCTATTTGGACGGGGTGATTTTTGATATTAGCGATCGGTACTACGCAGAGGAAGCATTGCGCCAAAAAACTTTAGAGTTAGAAGCAGTTTTTCGCGCTTTACCTGATTTGTATTTTCGACTAGATGCTGACGGTATAATCGTGGATTATTTGTCAGGAACTTCCTCGAGTTTATACGTGCCTCCCGAACATTTTATGGGTCAACGAATGACAGACATATTGCCACACAATGTCGCCTGCCAATTTGCCCAAGCAATCTTTGAAGTTTCCGAAACAAGAAACTCAATCGATATAGAATATTCGCTTTCCATGTCGGAAGGAGAAACAACTTATGAAGCCCGACTGTTGCCGTTTAATTCCGATCAGATTATTATTCTAGCTCGCAATATTACCAAGCGCAAACAAGCCGAAGCTCAATTAAAACATAAAAATCGCCAGCTAGAGCAAACATTGAAACAATTAGGCAGGACTCAAGCTCAACTAATTCAAGCGGAAAAAATGTCGGGTTTGGGACAGCTAGTGGCGGGAATTGCTCACGAAATCAATAATCCTGTCAGTTTTATTTACGGTAATATCACTTACGCTAGTGAGTATGCCAAAAACTTGCTGGAACTGTGCAGTTTGTACCAAGCACACTACCCGGAACCTGTTGCGGTTATCCAAGATTTGGCAGAAGAAATAGAACTGGAATTCATGAAAGAGGATTTCCCGCACCTGCTGAATTCAATTCAAACCGGAGCCGATCGCATTCGCCAAATAGTTCTGTCTTTGCGTAATTTTTCGCGCCTGGAAGAATCAGATCTTAAGCGTGTTAATATTCACGAAGGAATAGACAGTGCTCTGTTGATTTTGCAACACAAGATTAAAGAAAATGGCAGAAATCGTCATATTCAAATAGTTAAAGAATATGGAAAATTACCGCAGATACAGTGCTACGTGGGACAGTTAAATCAAGTGTTTATGAATATTTTAAATAATGCTGTTGATGCTTTAGCAGATGTCCGGCAGAGGAAGTTGGAATTGTCTAGTTATTCGGAAGAGGAACGGCAAGATTTTGCTAGTTTACCTTTAAGTTGCTCCGCAGTGCCGTGGATTCGGATTCGCACGGAGTTGCTGGAGAACAATCGGGTGGCGATCGTAATTTCAGATAACGGGTCTGGCATGGCAGAGTCTGTTAAGTGTCGGGTATTTGACCCGTTTTTTACTACTAAACCAGTAGGCAAAGGTACAGGTTTGGGACTGTCTATCTCCTATCAGATTGTGGTGGAAAGACACGGAGGGACGCTGCAGTGCATTTCCGCCCCGGGAGAGGGAACTGAATTTGCGATCGAGATTCCAATTCGGCAGAGGTAATAAGTCATTGGTAATTGGTAGTTGCACCAGAAAAATGATACTCTAACTAAAGGTTGTAAAAGTCAGGAATATTAGCATGGTATACAAAAGCATACATACTTCTAATGCCGTTGCAAAACCAATTAAAGATGATGAGGATGATGATGATTCCTACGTTGACTATTTTTATGACGATCAGGGGGCTCCGCCGGGAACTCTCGACTTAGAACCCGATGCGCCGCCTCCCGAGATTGTATTAATTGACTATTGCGAAACAGCAGCTACTCGCGCCCACTTGGCAAATCCTCGAGAAGGTGCTGCGTATTTAGATACAGCATCTGTTTCTTGGGTTGATATGTTGGGATTGGGAAACAAAGAAACCTGGCGACAAATGGGCGAAGTATTTAATTTGCACCTAATGGCTCAGGAAGATGTAGTTAATGTTCCCCAGCGACCGAAAGTAGTAGACTATGAAGAACACATTTTAATCATTGCTTGGATGGTGATGCTGCATCCAGAATCTGATACTTTTCATAAAGAACAAGTAAGTTTTATTTTGGGCAAGCATTACCTGCTAACTGTTCAGGAAGAACCAGACTATGATTGTTTTGAACCAGTGCGCGATCGCATTCGTAAAGGACAAGGGATTATTCGCAAACACGGAGCCGATTATCTGGCTTATACTCTGTTAGATTCGATTATAGATGGATTCTTCCCTGTATTAGAAGTTTACGGAGAGCGCATTGAAGAATTAGAGGATGAAGTGGTGGTGAACCCCACCCGCAAAACCCTGGAAAAAATCTATAAAATCCGGCGAGAATTGCTGACGCTGCGCCGCGCCATTTGGCCACAGCGGGATGCAATTAATGTTTTGATTCGAGATAGCAGTGATTTGATTAGTCCAGAGGTGCGAATTTACCTGCGCGACTGTTACGATCACACGGTGCAGGTGATGGATATGGTGGAAACCTATCGAGAGTTGTCTTCTGGTTTGATGGATGTTTACTTGTCTTCGGTGGGCAATAAAATGAATGAAATCATGAAGTTGCTGACGGTGATTTCGAGTATCTTTATTCCTCTAACTTTTGTGGCGGGAGTATACGGGATGAATTTCAATACAGAGAAATCGCCATTAAATATGCCGGAACTGAATTGGTATTTTGGCTATCCGCTGTGTTGGGCTGTTATGGTAGGAATCGCCTCTGGTTTAGTTTACTTTTTCTGGCGGCGCGGCTGGTTTGATAATTTTTCTACTATCAAAGATGACTCATTAAAGTAACCGAATTGAAGATTTGAGATTGGGGATTAAAGATTGAAGAATTCAAAATCCTGTTAGGTGAAAAAGTTTCCTGCCCCTAGTTGAATCCGTGCGATAAATCCTTGGATGATAATTGCCAACTTTTGGGCCTCCTGATTCATCCGTGAGTGATTTTAAGGGGAGTTGCATGGAAATTTAATTGTTGGGCAGGCTTTCGGGCGCACCGTACAAGAGTTTCAATAAACTGAGATGTTGCAGCATTGTCAAGAACAGGCTTTCCGGCCTGTTCCACAATAAAATTCATCTCTTGTGGAACAGGCCGGAAAGCCTGTTCATAAAAAGCTTATTGACAATAGTGCCAGATGTGAGAATAAACACCAATGTCCAAATTAAGTGGGCGACAATTTAAAATATTCAATCTAAAATCCCAAATTGATTGACGAACGATCGCGTACAATAAATCTGGGGAAAAAGTAGGCGCAGGCGGTTGCGGATTAGCGAAAGCTTGTCTGAGGAAAGTCCGGGCTCCCGAAAAACCAAACTTGCTGGGTAACGCCCAGTGCGAGCGATCGTGAGGATAGTGCCACAGAAAGATACCGCCCCCCGATTTGAGATTGGAGATTGGAGATTTGAGATTGAATCAAAAATCAAGCATCGAAAATCGCAAAGTGTTAGGGGGTAAGGGTGCAAAGGTGCGGTAAGAGCGCACCAGCAGCATCGAGAGGTGCTGGCTCGGTAAACCCCAGTTGGGAGCAAGGTCGGAGGGACTATGGTTGGTTTTTTACCAGTTCCGTTTTTTGGTACCGCTTGAGGCGTCTGGTAACAGGCGTCCCAGATAGATAACTGCCCTCAAAAACTGCTTGCAGTGGAGAGAACAGAACCCGGCTTATGTCCGACTTTTTCCCCCCCAAAATCCCCGACTGGGAGAGTGGGGGAGGGGGAGAGTGGGAGAGTGGGAGAGTCAGAGAATTTTTAGATATTTTTAGAATAAGGTGAGATACACCAGATACATTCCCAATGCCCCATGCCCCATGCCCCATGCCCAATTCCCCATTCCCCATTCCGTATGAATCTGATTTATCCGGGTCGCCAAAAGCAACTTGAAACATTAATTCAAAAATTGGGACTGCCGAAGGATGCTTCGATAAAATGGCATCTCCTCGATTTAGCTTTGACTCATGCGAGCGCGTCAGCTAAGGCAAATTACGAACAACTAGAGTTTGTCGGCGATGCAGTCGTGCGGCTGGCGGCGTCGGAATTGTTGTTTGAGGTTTATCCTGACTGTACAGTGGGGGAATTTGCTGCTATTCGATCAATCTTGGTGAGCGATCGCATTCTTGCTAAAATCGCTGAAAGTTACGGGTTCGATCGCTATTTAATTGTTTCCAGCAGTGCCGCGTCGGACAAAACAGGCGCTGAACCCCGGCTGGCAGATGCTTTGGAAGCGGTACTGGCTGCGCTTTATTTGAGTACCCAGACGTTAGAATTAATTCGCCCTTGGCTAGATTCTCACTTTCAACGCCTAGCGACGGAAATCCGCAACGATCCTGCCCGCCAAAACTACAAAGCTGCTCTCCAAGAGTTGACTCAAGGCAAATACAAAACTTTGCCCAAATATAGCGTGCAAGAAACCGGGACGGTGCAGGGCGGGGAGGATCGTTTTACCGCAGAAGTTCTGATTCAGGGAAAGTTGGTAGCAGAGGGAAAAGGTCGATCGATCAAAGCGGCCGAACAAGCAGCGGCTCAGGCAGCTTTCAATAAATTAGTTAATAGTCAGTAGTCAGTAGTCAGTAGTCAGTAGTCAGTAGTCAGTAGTCAGTAGTCAGTTGACTGGTCTTATCAGTTATGGGTTATTTGTTAGCAGCTACCAATAACCAATCACCAATCACGACTGCCAACAGTTAACAGTCAACAGTGATTTTTTTGAGTTAAAACATAGATAATAATAACAAAATATGCTATAATTACTGTGCGATTTTTTAAATTATAATTAATGAAAATCGGAATAGCTGTATTGGGTGCAGGTCGCTGGGGAGTGAACTTAATTCGCAACTTTCTCGAACATCCCAACAGCCAAGTTTTAGCGGTGGTAGACCCGAATCGAGATTCATTGGCGGCTGTTCAAAAACAGTTTAATCTCGATGCCTCGGTGATTCTAGCTACCGATTGGTCTCAAGTGCAAGCCTTGCCGGGACTGCAAGCTGTGGCGATCGCTACTCCAGCTTCCACACACTACACCCTCGCAGCAGCAGCGCTGAAACAAGGCTACCACGTCTTAGCAGAAAAACCCCTCGCCCTCAACCTGACTGAAGCAATAGAACTCTGTCAATTAGCCGAAAAACAGCAGCGGCAACTCTTCGTTGACCACACTTATCTGTTTCATCCAGCAGTCGATCGAGGCCAAAGAATTATTCAACAGCATCAACTCGGAAAATTGCGCTACGGTTACGCCCAGCGCACCCATTTTGAACCGGTTCGCCATGACGTTGATGCCCTGTGGGACTTGGCGATTCACGATATCGCTATTTTCAATACTTGGCTGGAACAAATGCCAATTGAAGTAAGGGCGATCGGCACTGTTTTTCCGAAGAAATCAGGAATCAGGAATCAGGAATCAGGAATAAATAAAGAAGAAGCAGCAGAAATTGAAAATCAATTTTCTCCTTCACTGCTGACTACTAATCCTGCAGAAAAACTAGCAGATTTAGTTTGGGTAACGCTCACCTATCCCGATGGATTTCAAGCATTTATTCACCTGTGCTGGCTAAATCCCGACAAACAACGGCGCTTAACAGTTGTTGGCAGTTTGGGAACCTTGATTTTTGATGAAATGTCGCCAGAAACTCCCCTGATTGTGCAGCGCGGTAATTCGGATTTGGGGGGCGAAGAGAATAATTTTTGGGAAAGTGCGATCATCGCGCCACAGCCAACAAGCCTCAGACACCGCGAAGTGTTGAGTTTAGAACAAGTAGAACCGCTGAGGCGAGTGTGCGATCGCTTCCTCAATTGCGTGCAAACAAATACCCCCTGTCTTACCTCTTCGGGCGCCGCCTCCGTCGAATTAATCCGCATTCTCAGCACTTTGAGCAAATCCCTCGAACTCGGCGGACAGCCCCTAATACCATTTTAGATTTGAGATATTAGATTGCTAAAATCACTCCTCAATTTTTAAAACTTCCCTTTTCCGTTACTAAGTCGGGGCTGTGAAAATAAAAACTTGACTGCTGATTGACAGGCAAAGAAATCATCACCGTAGTACCTTGATTCACGCCCGCGCTGTGCAGGGTAATGCTTCCGCTCATAGATTCCATTATCCTTCGCGAGATAGCCAAGCCCAAACCGTTACCGCCAAACTTGCGAGTTGTAGAACCATCAGCCATCACAAAAGGTTGAAACAATTTCTGCTGGTGCTCGGGATCGATACCAATTCCCGTATCTTTAATTGTCACCACCACCCAATCGCTTTGACCGCTGGGGCCCGTCGTACTTTCAGCACTGCCGTTAAAACTACCAGAATTAGTTCTCGACTCTAGTCGCACAGATATATTAATGCTCCCCGACTCTGTAAACTTAACGGCATTGCTCAAAACATTTAAAAACACCTGTTTTAGCTTCTCCGGATCGGCATGAACAATAATCGGATCGTGAGGATCTGGCAAACTTAACTTCAAGCCTTTTTCCTCGATTGGACTCGCTTGCAAATCAATCGCGTCTTCCAGTACCTGAGTAATATCAACTACTTCTAACATCATGGAGAACGTGCCGGATTCTATTTTAGCAATGTCCAAAATATCATTAATAATATTGAGCAATTGCATTGACGAGTCGTGGGCCCGCTGTAGAAATTCCATTTCTTCATCTCGGTCATCGCAGTAGCCGTCCCGCACAATTTGAATAAAACCAATAATTCCGTTGAGGGGCGTTCTCAATTCGTGAGAAATATTCCCCAAAAATTCATTTTTTAATTGATTGGCAACTTGCGCTTCTTTGGTGGCGACTTCCAATTCTTTGGCCCAGGATCTAAGGCGCTGCACCATGCTGTTGAGTGCTTCTGATAGTTGATTGAATTCCCTAATTTGGAAATCTTGGGGCACTGTCTGCGACGCTTCCGTATCTACTTTCATCGCGTAGTCTCTCAGTTTTTCCACAGGACGCGCCAAGTCGCGAGACAGATATAAGGTCGCGATGATACTAGCAGCAACCAAACCTACAATTAAATTAAATAAAACTTGCTGAATTTCTTCCAAACCTGACAGAGCGTAATCTAAACGAGAAACAGCTAAAATAATCCACTTGCTGTTCTCCTGTGTAGTTGAAGGACTCGGGATAGCGGCGTATCCTGCTAGCAACTCTACACCATTTCTTTCAAAGGAAAATAGGTGGAGAAAAGCTTGTCCGCCGGCGATCGCCCTTCTGACAATACTTTTTAGTCGAGCGGCATCTGCCTCTTGGTCAATATTGCGGCCCACGCGATTGATATTGGGGTGCGCCAAAATCGTCCCATCTTGGTCGATCGCCACCGTATAGCCCGCTAAAGAACCCTTGGGAGCGCTGGTTTGGACAGGCAAGGCCGACTGCAGACTCAAAGCATAACTCAACTGCAGGGTATTGCCCCGACGAATGTAAACAGGAGCGCTCAACACCAAACTCGCTTGGCTATCGGAGCCTTCTTTACCCGCATCGGGAAAATCCTCAGCCCCCAAAGCCACATTCTGATCGCTTGCTGTCCCCTGTCGCTGCGGAGGTAAGGACAGGCTGATGTAAACGCTCTTGTCGTCCAGCAGCGTTTGCTGCTGCTGTACGGGCGGCCAAAATTTTGCCGGCAACGACTGAATCGGCTGCTGCCCGCAAGTGCTTGCTATCACTTGATTTGTCTTTACATTAGTCAATTGCAAGCAATCAACCTGCGCCGGCAACCGCTGCCCTAATTGGGCAATAAACTTTTGATAATCCTTCGGATCTACCGACTGCAACATCGAGCTTTCCGAAGCGCCGATCAGATTCGACTTCAGCGATTTCGCCCACTGTTCAATAGTGTCTGCTTTTCTGACTGCACTTTCTGTCAAGTTTTGACGAGCAGTTTCCAGAAGCGTCGAGCGTGCCTTGCGATAGGTAACATACTCCCCCACCAGTAGAACAGGTACGCTGAGCAACAAAATCCGCGACAGTAAAATACGGCGAAAGGAGGATTGACCTAACTTAACCATAGGAAATATCTAAATTAAGGTGCAACACCCAACAGCGACCATTAAAGTGAAATAAACCAGACCGAAAGCGCGAATCTGTCTAGGGGGCTCTGCTGACTGGACAACACAGCTTCCGAACAACATTTAAACACAATTATAGAAGCCACTGTAATAATCTCGATTCTAAGTGTGTGGGGCCAAAGATGCTCAGCAATTTGTTTCGCAAATGCCTGTGATTTCGGTCACACTTCCCTTCTCAATTCTCGGAACGACTGGCATCCAATCGCCCAGGTGCCATTTTTTCAGGCTGCAAAAAGCGTCGGGTGGACATACCGCCGTTGCTTGAAGCTAGAATCGCATAGATGCACTCGCCCCCAATTAACAGGCAAAAAGTTCGGTTTCCGGCTAGTGTACAGAGATAATTCTTGCTCGATCGGACTTTTTCTTTCCCAAGGCCTTCGAGAGATGGGCCAGAGATGGGCGATGCGAGATTTTGCACCCTGTCAAATATTTCTTTTGCCATCCGATTGATTCAGTGAAAATAATTCACCTGTCAAACAAAAAGAATGAGACGATCGAGCTGCCGATCGACTCTGACAACCCTAATGTGGGCAACCTTGGCCCAAACAGTGCACCCACGCTTCGTAAATGTGCGGTCTCGGCAATAATCTCCATAGCTTAATCGATGAAAAAAAACTTTAGCAATTATACGTATTATTACACAAACAACCGTCCGAGATATCATCACGCATATTTGATATCTCCTCTTTTAGAAATGCTGGCGACACTTCAGCATACCAGCAAGACAAAACTCCGAGTTTTGGATCTCGGCTGTGGCAATGGCAGCCTCAGTCACGTTATCGCAGAGCACGGCTGCGAAGTTGTCGGCGTTGACACTTCTGCGGCCGGAATTGCCATCTCCCGTCAAAGTTTCCCCGATTGTCAGTTTATCCAAGCAGATATTTACGACCTTCCAGATATCGATATTCTGAACTCATTTGATGTTGTCTTAGCTATTGAAGTAATCGAACACTTGCTTTATCCTAAAGAACTAGCAAAAACTGCAAAAAGATGCCTCAATCCGGGAGGAATGTTAATTATTTCCACACCCTACCACGGCTATTTAAAAAATTTGGCTTTAGCTGTTTCTGGCAAACTCGATAAACATTTTACCGTCCTTTGGGATAACGGTCACATTAAATTTTTTTCAGTAGAGACGCTGACCAAGTTATTAATATCCGAAGGATACACAGAGATAAAATTTAAATTTGCTGGTCGGTGTCCCTATCTTTGGAAATCAATGTTATGCTCTAGTAAGTTTTCAGGACAACCTGAAACTTATGAGTTGTGAGTTGTCAATAAATTAAGTTTCTTGACTAGACCACTAGACCTCATAAAAAGTAAAAAATAAGTTTCACTCACAAAAAGTAAAATGACTGTTGGCGTTTGGATATTAGGCGATCAACTGTGGGAGAACCAAGCTGCTCTCAACCGCACAGATGATAAATCCTCCCTACCGATAATTTTAATTGAATCTTGGCAGCACGTTCAACAGCGACGGTACCACCAACAAAAATTAGTATTAATTTGGTCGGCAATGCGGCACTTCGCTGAAGAATTGCGCGGCAGTGGATGGCAAGTTACTTACACAAAATCGGAGGACTTTGAAGCACCTCTCACAGCTTGGATACAAGCTCACAATATCACCGAAGTGCGGGTGATGGCTCCGAACGATCGACCTTTTTTACAAATCGTTCAAAACTTGCAACTCCCCTGTCAAATAACCCTAATTCCCAACAATCAATTCCTCTGGACAGAAACAGAATTCAAAGATTGGGCTTCAAGCCGCAAACGTTTGTTAATGGAAGACTTCTATCGAGCCAGCCGCCAACGTTTTCAAGTTTTAATGGATAGCAGCAATAAACCTGTGGGAGGGAAGTGGAATTTTGACAAAGAAAATCGTCAGCCACCCAAAGGAAAACTGGATACCCCGAAACCTCTCTGGTTTGAACCCGACGCCATAACTCAAGAAGTTATCGCACAAGTTAAATCTCTATCTTTCCCAACTTACGGCAAGATTGAACCTTTTCGCTGGGCGGTTACACGAGAGCAAGCACTGCAAGTATTAGATAATTTCATCGAACAGTGTCTCCCCGCTTTTGGCCCTTATCAAGACGCGATGGTAACGGGGGAGGAAACAATGTGGCATTCCCTAATTTCTCCGTATCTCAATATTGGATTACTTCATCCTTTAGAAGTTATTCAAGCCGCCGAAACAGCCTACCTCGAAAAAAACTTAAATTTAAACGGCGTCGAAGGTTTTATCCGCCAAATTCTGGGCTGGCGAGAATACATTCGCGGTGTGTATTTTTACGTGGATGCTGATTATTTTGAAAAGAATTGGTTCAACCACACTCAGCCGCTGCCGGAGTTTTTTTGGGACGCTAGTAAAACAGATATGAACTGTTTGCGCCAAGTTTTAACTCAAGTCGAAGGCAGCGGTTACGCGCACCATATCCAGCGGTTGATGATTTTGAGCAATTTTGGTCTAATTGCGGGAATCTCGCCCCAGGATCTAGAAAAATGGTTCCACAGTGCGTTTGTGGATGCCTATGACTGGGTAATGCAGACTAATGTGCTGGGCATGGGTTTGTTTGCTGACGGCGGTGTGTTGGCCTCGAAGCCCTATGCTGCTTCTGCCAATTACATTAATAAAATGAGCGATTATTGTCGGGGGTGCAAATTCGATCGCACAGTGCGATCAGGCGAAAATGCCTGTCCCTTCAACTTCTTCTACTGGGATTTCCTAGCGCGCCACCGGGACAAACTTCAGTCGATCGGTCGCATGAGCTTTATTTTAGCCAATCTCGACAAAATGCCGCCGGAAGAATTGGCAACCATCCGCCAAAAAGCGGCAGAGTGGCACTTAGGAAGTCATTAGTCAGCAGTCAGTAGTCAGTAGTCAGTAGTCAGCAGTCATTTGTTATTTGCTACCCATGCCTCATGCCCCATGCCCTTTGCAATTCTTATTTTTTCCCTGACTTTTCCCTAAACATTCCACAGCGTTTCCACAGGCAAGTCTGAGGTTTTCCACAGATCCCACAAAGTTTTCCACAGAAATTAACGGCACGGTAGCATCTTGCTGCGGAATTGGGGATTTCCTTAACTTGCTGGCTAATTCCTCATAAACCGCCCACCACATAAAGATATGTAACAAAAAATGCCCTAAAAAGCTGATTCTTTGGTAAACCTTTTTTTTATCTAAAGGACTTTGTAATATTTCGCAACATTGACAAACCCACCCCCTCATAGCGCACAATGATGCGACCGACCTAAAAAAAAGCGCTCTGATTTCGGCTGTGCCTGCACCTGTATCCGGCCGAAGGGGGGTTCTGTTTTCAATTTATTAGCGAGACTAAACAAAATGATCAACCCAACAGTCAGTATTTTTGCTGAAATTCCCGAAACGCTGCACGATTCTCTCAAAACTTACCTAGAAACCCATCCCGAATGGGATCTAGACCGAGTATTTTGCGCGGCCCTGTCGCTGTTTTTGTTGCAGAATGCCGATAGCGGTACGCCTGAAGCTTCGCGCAGTTATCGCCAAGCTGCGAGAGTTTATCTCGAAACTCTGTTTCAATCTCCTCAAGACTTGCACAGCAACAATGTAACTCCGTCCTCTTAAAAGATCAGGGGAGAGAGGGAGACGCAGTTTCTGGGAAGGATTTTAGTTGACCGAGAGGGCGCGCACTGCATAGGTGGCAACTTCAGCTTAAAATCCCTGAGAACTATCGCCTATAGCTTAATGCAGAGCTCCATTGCATCTCCCTTAAGAAGCAGGGCGGTTTCATTCTCCCGAAAATCGCGATTTTGTAGGGGCAGTGCTACCCCTACTCCCCGTGCCTACCCCCTCCACGGACGAGGGAATCGGTGTTTCAAATATTGGGGCAACCACGGGGGGATTGGGGCAACCACGGGGGGATTGGGGCAACCACGGGGGGATTGGGGCAACCACGGGGGGATTGCCCCTACAAGAGAATGAAAAATCCCCCCGGACTATCAGGGGATGCCGGGAGGGTAAACTGCCTTAATCGTCAAACAGTAGACGGGTAGTAGTACATAAGACGCGCTTGTTTACACGCATGGTGCTTATGGCGCACTCTACAGACTACAAACTAATGGCTGAAGACTACATCATGCCCATGCCGCCCATGCCGCCCATGCCGCCCATGCCGCCCATGCCGCCCATGCCGCCCATGCCGCCCATGCCGCCCATGTCGCCCATGTCGCCGCCGGCTTTTTTCTTCTCGGGTTTTTCGACAATCACAGCTTCAGTGGTCAGCACCATACCAGCGATGGAACCGGCATTCTGCAAAGCCGATCGCACCACCTTAGCGGGGTCAATAATCCCGGCGGCAATCATATCTTCGTACACGTCGGTGAGAGCGTTGTAGCCAACGTTGAACTCGCTCGCCCGCACTCGTTCGATGACGATGGAACCTTCAACGCCGGCATTATCAGCAATTTGACGCAAAGGTGCTTCCAAAGCTTTAGCAACCAAGTCAGCACCTACTTGTTCTTCGGCGTCTAAAGTATTTCTGATCGCATCTATTTTTGTAATCAGGTGAAGTAGCGTCGTACCACCTCCGGCAACGATACCTTCTTCCACAGCAGCTTTAGTAGCGTTCAGAGCGTCTTCAATACGCAGTTTACGGTCTTTGAGCTCGGTTTCAGTAGCTGCGCCGACTTTAATTACAGCGATACCGCCGGCGAGTTTGGCGATGCGTTCGGTTAGCTTTTCCTTGTCGTAGTCGGAATCCGTCGCTTCTAGCTGTTTGCGGATTTGCTCAATCCGTTTTAGCACGTCAGCTTTGTGTTCGTCGCCAGCAACAATGATCGTGTTTTCTTTGTCGATCGTAATTTTGCGGGCAGTACCGAGCATTTCTAGAGTTGCGGTATCGATGCTGAGTCCGACTTCTTCGGAAATCAGTTGACCGCCGGTGAGTACGGCGATATCTTGAAGCATAGCTTTGCGTCGATCGCCAAAACCAGGAGATTTCGTTGCTGCGATGTTCAATACGCCGCGGGCTTTGTTGACTACCAGAGTTGCCAAAGCTTCGCCTTCAATATCTTCGGCGATAATTAGCAGCGGTTGACCTGTGCGGGCGATTTTTTCGAGAACTGGAATTAGTTCTTGAATCGAGCTAATTTTTTTGTCGGTAATCAGGATGCGAGCGTTTTCGTACTCAACTTCCATGCGATCAGTGTTGGTAACGAAATACGGAGAAAGATATCCGCGATCGTACTGCATCCCTTCGACAACTTCCAATTCTGTTGTCAGAGATTTCGACTCTTCTACAGTAATTACGCCGTCTTTGGTGACTTTTTCCATTGCTTGAGCAATCATGGCGCCGACTTCTTCGTCGTTACCGGCGGAGACTGTGGCGACTTGAGCAATGGCGCTGCCTTCGACGGGTTTCGCCAATTTCTCGATTTCCAGCACCAAGTGGGCGATCGTTTTTTCAATACCCCGGCGCAGTGCGACTGGGTTCGCGCCTGCAGCGACATTCTTCAAACCTTCGCGAATCAGGGATTGAGCGATAACCGTTGCGGTTGTAGTGCCGTCGCCTGCGATATCTTTAGTTTTGGAGGCGACTTCTTGAATTAAGCGAGCGCCGGCATTTTCCAGGGGATCTTCGAGTTCGATCTCCCTAGCAACGGTGATACCGTCGTTAACAATTTGGGGACTGCCGTATTTCTTTTCCAATAGGACGTTCCGGCCTTTCGGGCCCAAGGTGATGCGGACAGCATCGGCGAGTTGATTGACGCCGCGTTCTAGTGCCCGCCGAGATTTGTCGCTAAATGCAACTATTTTGGTCATGTTTGTCTCCAATCGCTTACATTAGCAAATTTAGCACTCTCTGAGGCTGAGTGCTAAGTTGATCGATTTTTGATTGTAGCGCGCCTCAACGTTGTGGGGGATTGGGGGGACGGATTGGAGATTTGGGCGATCGTTCCGGGGGGCTAAGGACAGGGCATTGCCGTGTCCCCACAGATCTCGTGTTCCCACAGATATAATGTGGTTTGTTACATATCGATATAATCAGGTTTTGGTTCAGGTCTAAACCTAATTTTGATGGCGCGTCATCCCAAAGCAGAATTTTTATTAAAAATTTCTTAACTTGTGTTTTCGGTCATCTACCTTTCGATAGAGCTTCTATTCTTTTTTTCAAACTTCTACCTTCTATAGCAACCGCCAAGACTATTAGCACGTTCTTAATTGCTGAAAACCTTGGGGAAGACTCCTTCTTCCTTCAGCATCTATCCGTGACATCCCGTACATTGCTCGCTGCCGAACATTCTTCCTTTCCTCAATTAATCTCAAATTACGCACTAACAAATGGCTCGTTATTCTCGACTGCAAAAACTCGGCTCTTATATGCGCCCGCACTGGAAACCAACATTCTGGGGCGTTTTTTCGCTATTAGTTGTCAATGCTGTGGGCGTTTACATTCCCCTGCTGATTCGGAATTCAGTTGACACTCTGCAAATTGCGAATAAATTTGACCAAGTTTTCAACTACGTGCTACTAATTCTGATTCTCGCCTCAATTATGTGGGTAATTCGGATGGTGTCGCGGATTTTGCTGTTTGGCGTTGGGCGTCAAGTCGAATTTGACCTCAAACAGCAAATATTTAATCATTTATTAACATTAGAACCGTCTTATTTTGCTTCCAATACGGTAGGGGATTTAATTAACCGCGCTACTTCCGATTTGGACAATATTCGGCGCTTGGTGGGGTTTGCGGTGCTGAGTTTGGCAAATACAGCTTTTGCTTATGCTTTGACTTTGCCGGTGATGCTGGGCATTAATGTACGGCTGACGCTGTTGGCGATCGCCGTTTATCCTTTAATGTTAGTTTTGGTGCAGTTATTTAGCGACAAACTTCGCATCCAACAGTTAGCCGTGCAAGAGGAATTGTCGGCGATGAGCGATTTAATTCAGGAAGATATGAGCGGGATGTCCGTAATTAAAATCTACGCTCAAGAAGAAAACGAACGCCGAGCTTTTGGCAATTCCAATGCGAAGTTGCTATCAGCAAATTTGCAATTAGCAAAAACTAGAAACTTTATTTTCCCCCTGCTGGGCGGTTTGGCAAGCATCAGTTTGTTGGTGCTGCTTTCTGCTGGTGGCGGGGCAATTGCTAATGGCCAAATTAGCATTGGCGATTTTGTGGCATTGCTGATTTATGTCGAGCGTTTGGTGTTTCCGACGGCGCTGTTGGGTTTCACAATTACTGCTTACCAGCGGGGAGAAGTGAGTGTCGATCGCATCGAATCAATTCTGACTGTGGAACCGCAAATTAAGGATGCTGCCGGTGCAGTTGAACTGCCAACTCCAGTCAAAGGCGAAATTGTCGCCCGCCATCTAAATTATACGTATCCCGGCGCTAAGAAACCTGCGCTTAAAGATGTTGATTTTACCATAAAACCGGGCGAAACTGTCGCAATTGTAGGGGCGATCGGCTCGGGAAAATCAACTTTAGCTAATGCGCTGCCCAGACTGCTGGACATCGATCCGGGCGAGTTATTTGTAGACGGACAGGATATTACCGAGGTAAAATTGACCGAATTGCGCGGGGCGATCGCCTACGTTCCGCAAGAAAGTTTTCTGTTCGGCACTACCATCAAGAATAACATCCGCTACGGAAACCCTTTAGCGGAACAGCCGGAGATTGAAGCCGCGGCAAAACAAGCGCAAATTCACGCCGAAATCCTCAACTTTCCCCAACAGTACAAAACAGTTGTCGGCGAGCGAGGCATTACTTTATCCGGCGGACAGCGCCAGCGGACGGCACTTGCTCGCGCTTTGTTAGTTGACGCCCCGGTGTTAATTTTGGATGATGCTCTTTCCAGCGTTGACAATCAAACTGCTACCGACATTTTGCAAAACTTGGCAACGGGAACCGATCGCAAAACAGTAATTTTTATCTCGCATCAAATGTCGGCTGCTGCTACTGCCGATCGCATTTTTGTGATGGAGAGAGGAGAAATAGTTCAGAGTGGCACTCACGTTGAATTGGTAGGGCAAACAGGGCTTTATCAGTATTTGTGGAACCAGCAAAAATTAGAGGAATTGCTGCATTGACAAGTGACAGATACTTTGAGTCATCTATACTTAGACCCTAAATAAGTAGATTGGTCAGAAATTACGCAAGTACGCTATATATAGCGTGCATTTCAAAAACAAACACTACGAATCGAAACCCGTCAGGGTCAAAAATACAGAGTATCTGACAAGGGCGTGCTTGTCGCGATCGCTTTATTAGATTTATTAAGCGACCGCTGCTCTTTCTTAGCACGCTACATATAGCGCAATACGGTTCAGTTAAGAGCAATCTGACTTCTAAAAGATGCCTGTATTTCCCATAAAATCGTCAGGTTAAATTCGTCGGACAGCGTTAACTGAAACGTATTGACATATAGCGTGCTTGCGTAAGTCCTGTGGGAGTCGGAGTGATTTCGGGGATGACGGGATTGTTACATCTCTTTACATTTGGGTTTGGGACAGCTCGTATTCATCCTTACCTTATATTGTATGTTATGCAAGCTTTTTACTTGTTCTGCTTGCTTCAATAAATCTGCCTGGGAGTGGCGGTTTAGTTACATTTCTTTACATCCTGTCCTATTTTGTCCGTATCCCGGCTTTACCCTAAAGGGGATATTTAAGCCGGATTTGGTATAATCGCGTGTTTTATTTCACGGCGATCGCTGAAATATTTTTCAGAAAACTAATGCTAGGAGCAAAAAAGAATTCGCCTCCTTTCATCGTGACAAAATGATAAAAATCGAACGGTACTTTCTCGTCCTTCCCCCACTCTTTCGGCCACGCTTGCCCTTCAATTTGTTTTTTTCCTTGACCTGCAATGCCGTCCAAGCCTGTTGTATAGTTGACAAAATGCTGATTATTCGCCCAGTTTTTTTGCATAAACATAAACTGGTTGAAAATGTCGCGCTGAAAACATAGAAACAGCAATCCTACTTTTTCGCCTGACGCTGGCTGAACCTTCAACTCTTTTAAATGTTCCAGTTGATTTTCAAATAGCGAGAGTTTTGACAGGGAGTTATCCCGTGCATTCGGCATCTCGCCATAGCTAACTGCTCGACGAACAATTCGACGCTGGCGGTGTTCTTCTAAGGTTTGGTATTTGTCGTTTTTGTCGCCGCGCGGATTTGCTTTGCGGATGTGTGCGTGAAAGGGACATTTCATTCCGTCGCGATCGCCATCATAATTGAAATTATTAGGAACTGTATCGGAATTTTGTTCCGATGGAGAAAGCGTCACTGGCGTTCCGTCTCTGAACCGCCCTACAACTAAAGCGCCGGCCCTTTCTACATCTTGATCTGACAATCGCAGCTTTTTAGCCAGTTCTCTCTCCGCTTCTCTGAAGCCTCGCACATCTTGTTCGAGCTTTCGGTAGACGCAATAGCTGCCAAAGCTATGCTCCCCCTCACCGAAAGGATCTTTTACAAGCACTAATTCTAAAGGTGCAGAAGTATCCCACAAATCAGTACCTTGTTCTTTGGCTAGCTCAATATCTTCTTTTAAAAATAGAGGCTGGCTGACGCCATCTCTGAACCCAAAATGTTCAATAATCTGCCCTTTTTTATTTTTGAGGACAATGCCTACTTCTGTATGAACAATCTCTGCGACGCGCCCGACTTCTTCTACGATCTGTTTTGCCTGTTTTGCCAGATTGTCGCGATCGTTATCAGCCAAGAGAATGAAAGCATGAATTTCATCTTGAAAACCTTCTTCCCATTCTTCAACTGGAGGATCTTCTAACTTTTGCTGGACGGCAAGTGATGGAAGGCCAACAAGAAAATTCCAACAGGGAAATTTCCCCTTTTCGCTTTTCCCTTTCAAATCGAAACCCAAAGCTTTATACCCTTTATAAGAAAGGAGAAAACCGGCAAATAGACCGCCTGATTCTGTCCCTTCACTTTGTTTATATTTAGCACTATATTCGATTTGATTTTTGGCGGAAGTGACAAAATTTTCGCCGAAATGACTAATCCATTTTCTGGCAGCCTCATGCTCTGATTTGAATTTTACGAAAATATGTGCCGAGTAGTTTCGTTCGTGACCTTTGAGGATATTTCCCTGCAAGTCTTCTAATAGGGGCTGATATGTCGGATCTTGAGGATCGATATAGGTTTGGTTCAAATCTACTGACACAGATTCCTCCAAAGTGCGTTTAGGAGCGGGTTTGTCCCGTTGCTAGCAATATTATAATTCTAAATAGCCAGCTTCCTTGCTAATGCACAGGCACAGTCTAAGTGAGTAATCAATACCCTACTAAAATATTTACGTCAACTATTGTTGATGATATTTTACAAATTTCTATTTTCAATAAAGTATGATAATCTTTTTTATAGCGAATTAGAAAATATGTATTTCGCTGAATCATCAAGAAGGTAAAATCATGCCAAACACATACCCTCCAGACTTACAGACTGCCTGGGCTCATGTTGTCGCCCGTGCTTGGACAGATCCAGAGTTTTTTAAACTCTTGACACATGACCCGAAAGCAGCATTAGAGTCAGATCCGCACAACCCGCACCATCATACGATTCTGTCGCATGGTGGTGCTGTCTTTCCACTTCCTACATTACCGGCAAGGTTACATAATTCAAGCGTAGAAGAGCTCGCCGCGTTTGCCGATCACGAAGGATTCTTCGGAATCCTGCGGTTTACTTGAACTCAGAACCTACCAAGAGCGTCGGTTTAGTAATTATTATAGTAACTGGGTTTCTTTGTTAGTATTCCAAAATTCCGCTCCTTAAAAGTAACAGAAATCCCGTTTATTTACCCACAAGTCAATACTGAACCGACGCTCTACTTGCGATCGCTCTTAATCAATTGAATTGTACTGTCCTCTGTCAGGTAACAGACAATTTATAGAACCGGACAGTATCACCCTTTACAAAATATAAGGAGATTAACATCTCAGATAAAATACTTAAAAACAAAAATGATTCGCCAACCGAAGTTTAAGCAGTGTTATCGTTGCGAAATAGTTCCCTCAGAAGGCTGCTTTTTAATTACTGAAAAAGAATATTTTCTGCTTCGCGGGTCTGCTTACATAATGCTGGCCCCGTTCCTTGACGGACAACACGCAATAGAAGAAATTATCAACCTTCTTCAGGAGCAACTATCGGCTCCCGAAATATTCTATCTGCTCGATCGCCTGCAAAGTCAAGGCTATATTACAGATGCCGATCCCTCCGTGTCCGCCGAAAAAGCTGCTTTTTGGGAAATGCTAAAAGTCGATCCAGAAATAGCTGAAAAACACCTCCAAGAAACGATTTTTTCTGTAATTTCCTTGGGTGAAATCGACACCGAACCATTCAAAGAAATGCTCGCATCTGTTGGAGTGAAACTCGGCGAAAATGGCGATCGCTTTGTCGTGCTAACCGACGATTACCTGCAAGAAGATTTAGAAGAAATTAATCAAAAAGCCTTGCGGTGCGATCGCCCCTGGATGCTCGTTAAACCATTAGGAATAGAAATTTGGATAGGCCCGATTTTTGTCCCCGGCAAAACTGGCTGCTGGGAATGTTTAGCGCACCGACTGCGATCGCACCGCAAAGTAGAAAATTACCTGCAACAGCAAAAAAATACCTTATCTTTCCCCACTTCTTTATCTGCATTGCCATCAACCCTAGCTACAGCCTACGGCATCGCCGCCACCGAACTTGCTAAATGGATCGCCTGCGATCGCAGCGAATCTCTCAAAGGCAATATCATCACCTTAAACGCGCTTTCTCTAGAAAAACGCAATCACATTCTCGTGCAGCGTCCCCAATGTCCGTGCTGCGGAAACCCGCAAGATTTCGCAACCAAACAATCAGCACCCATCGCTCTTTCTAGTCGTAAGAAATCTTTTACTCGCGATGGCGGACACCGCTGCATCTCGCCAGAACAAACCTTGAAAAACTTAGAGCATCACGTCAGCCCAATTACGGGCATTATCAGCATTCTTCAGCGAATTTCTACCTGGGAGGAAGAAAACGGACTGACAACTTCCTACCGTGCCGGTTACGGCTTAGTCGGCGCGATCGCAGACTTAAATGAATTGCAAGAAAGCCTGCGTAGCGAATCTTACGGTAAGGGAAAAAGCGACACTCAGGCAAAAGTCAGCGCCTTGAGCGAAGCAATCGAGCGCTACTCCATCGCATTTCAAGGAGATGAAGCCAGAATCCGAGGGAAGTTAAAAGACTTGGGGAGTGTCGCAATTCACCCAAACACTTGTATGCTTTTTAGCGAAAAGCAGTTTTCAAATCGTAAGCAATTGAATAGCGGTCGCATCAGATTTAACTGGATTCCAGAACCATTCAACCAAGAGGTAGAAATCGAGTGGAGTCCAGCTTGGTCGTTAACTCACAACGCGCCTCGATACATCCCCACTGCCTACTGTTACAGCGGTTATTCCCAAAAATATCATGCCCCCTTTGCTGTTGCCAACTCCAATGGATGCGCCGCCGGAAACTACTTAGAAGAAGCAATCCTCCAAGGCTTCATGGAATTAGTAGAACGAGACAGTATTGCCCTGTGGTGGTATAACCGATTGAAAAAACCAGCAGCGGATCTTTCCAGCTTTGACGAGCCGTATTTTCAGGAAATAGAGGCGCATTACAAAACGCTTCAGCGCGACCTCTGGGTACTCGACCTTACCAGCGATTTAAACATTCCCGTATTTGCCGCTATTTCGCGCCGCAATGACCGTGAAGAAGAGAATATTATTATGGGTTTCGGGGCGCATTTTGACCCGCAAATAGCCCTGCTACGGGCCTTAACCGAACTGAATCAATCGCTGCCTGCTGCGTTTTTTGGCATACTCGATCCAAAGAGTGCCGATCGCGATCGCGACAGAGAAGCGATCGAATGGTGGAAGAGTGCAACAGTCGCTCAACACCCCTATTTATTGCCAGATCAAACAGTTGCCTCAAAAACACTTGGTGACTATCTCAAACAGTGGAGCGACGATATTTATACAGACGTAATGAACTGCGTAGAAATTGCCCGAAAAAACGGATTAGAAACAATTGTTTTAGACCAAAGCCGCCCTGATTTAGGCTTATCCGTTGTTAAAGTAATTGTACCCGGACTGCGGCATTTTTGGCCGAGATTTGCCCCTGGTAGGCTCTACGATGTACCCCTTAAAATGGGTTGGCTAGCTAAAGCTTTGAATGAGGAAAATTTGAATCCCCTACCAGCTTTTTTCTGAGAGGTTTAGGCTTATGGATAATAGAAAAATTCTCAATCATTTGTATAAAATTGTAGGGGCGGTGCCCCCGTGCCCGCCCCCAAAGATGGGGCAACCACAGGGGGATTGCCCCTACAAAGTTTGTCCAATTTTAAAAATCTCAAGAATCTTATGTTGAAGCCCTATCCAATCATCGATGCAGATTGCCACATTTTAGAGCCAATTGACCTGTGGAAAAACTACCTCGAACCAGCCTTTAAAAACCGAGCGCCATCGCCAGAACTGAAAGTTGATGGTCAACCGATTTATCAGAAGATAACCCGCCAACACCAAGAGGAAGGGCTGAAAGTGGCAATCCGGGATTTCACCAGCTACGGAATCGATCGCTACGATCCCTGTTCTCAGGTAAAGGCGATCGCGAAAATGGGAGCTGATATCGCATTTTTGTATCCCACAATGGGACTGTGGCTGCTTGCCGTCGATACAATGGATGCACAACTGGCAGGTGCATTTACCCGCGCCTACAACAATTGGCTGCGAGACTTTTGCAGCTATGACCCCCAGATTCTTAGAGGAGTCGGTGCGATTAATCTCCACGCTCCCGAAGAAATGGTGCCAGAACTGCGTCGCATCGCAGAATTTGGATGGAAAGCCGTGTTTTTGCGCCCCAACCCAGTCAAGGGACGACTGCTTTCCGACCTTGCTTACGAGCCATTTTGGAGCGAATGCGAGCAGTTGGGGATTGCCGTCAGCCTCCACGAAGGCACTCATTCCCACCTACCAACCACCGGATCGGATCGGTTTAACACCCGATTTGCCATGCACGCCTGTTCGCATCCAATGGAACAGATGATGGCGCTGTTGGCCCTCATCGAAGGAGGAGTGTTGGAACGCCATCCCCAACTCAGAGTAGGCTTTCTGGAGTCGGGTTGCGGCTGGCTACCCTACTGGCTGTGGCGGCTCGATCGCGAATATAGCGACCTCGGCTGGGAAGTCAAAGATCGTGTTAAAATGAAGCCTTCGGAGTATTTTCGCCGTCAGTGCTTCATCTCCTTTGAACCTTCTGAGCCTTATTTAGCTGAGACAATTGACTACATCGGCACGGATAATCTGATCTTCGGTTCTGATTTCCCTCACATCGATCATCAGCCAGACGTTATCGCCGAAGTTGTCGCGCTGAGCGATCGCCTATCCGAAAAAACCGTAAAAAAAATCCTCTGGGACAATCCCTTTCGCTTTTATGGAGGGTAAAAATAAATATTTTACTCATACTTGACCGACGATCTAGGCTACTAACAACGACCTATTTTTTGAATCCACATCATCTCTTAACTAAGGCATGAACCGTAAAATTATCGGCTATCAGATTTTATCAGAAATATATGAAAGTTCCAATTCCTTGGTTTTTCGGGGCTACCGAGAGTCAGACAATCAACCCGTTATTCTTAAAATTCTGAAAGAAGATTATCCCACCCCCGCAGAACTGACCCGATATAAACAGGAATATGAAATTACCCGCTCTCTGAATCTGGATAGTATTATCAAAGTCTATGACTTACAGAAATATCAAAATACTCTAGTAATGATTTTGGAGGATTTTGGTGGGAATTCCTTAAAGATATTGATGGCAGAACTAAAAATCACGCTGGAAGAATTTTTAAGACTGGGTATAAAAATTTCTGAAATTCTGAGCGCTATTCACGCTGCCAATATCATCCACAAAGACATTAACCCCTCCAACATAGTTTTTAACCCAGAAACGGGGATACTCAAAATCATCGACTTCGGAATTTCGACGGTATTATTGCGCGAAAATCCCACGATTCGCAATCCGAATGTATTAGAAGGAACCTTAGCCTATATATCGCCGGAGCAAACCGGAAGAATGAACCGGGCGCTCGATTACCGAACAGATTTCTACTCCCTGGGTGCAACGTTCTATGAAATGCTAACTCAGAAACTCCCTTTTGAAACAACCGATGCAATGGAGTTGGTTCACTGCCATATTGCCAAAGAACCTATACCGCCTCACGAACAGATCCCTGAGATTCCCTTAGCCGTTTCAGCTATTGTAATGAAATTATTAGCGAAAACCGCTGAAGAACGATATCAAAGTGCCTGGGGATTAAAATCTGATTTAGAATTATGCCTGAATCAATTACAGACTACCGGCCATATTTCCAATTTCTCCCTCGGGGCTCAGGATATTTCTGATAAGTTTCAAATTCCTCAAAAACTCTATGGCAGAGAGCGAGAAATTGAAACTCTACTAGCAGCCTTTGACCGAGTAGCAGATTCAGCAACAGAAAATTCAAAATCCAAAATTGAAATGATGTTGGTGGCGGGTTATTCTGGCATTGGAAAATCAGTGCTGGTGCAGGAAATCTATAAACCGATTACGCAGCAGAAAGGTTATTTCAGTTCGGGTAAATTTGACCAATTTCAGCGGAATATTCCCTACTCTGCTGTCGTCAGAGTATTTTCTGAACTGGTGCGGCAAATCTTAACCGAAAGTGAATCGCAACTTAACAACTGGCGAGAGAAGCTTTTAGCCGCTTTGGGTCAAAATGGACAGGTAATTATTGATGTAATTCCAGAAGTAGAGCTGATTGTTGGCAAACAGCCTCCGGTGCAAGAACTCGGCCCTACTGAATCTCAAAACCGCTTTAATTTGGTCTTTCAAAATTTCATTCAGGTATTTTGCCAAAAAGAGCATCCGTTAGTTATCTTTTTGGATGATCTCCAGTGGGCTGACTCTGCCACTTTGAAATTAATTCAACTGATAATGACAGATGAAAATATGCAATATCTGTTGATGATTGGTGCGTATCGGGATAATGAAGTCAGCCCAACCCATCCTTTGATGATGACTCTTGACGGGTTAAGAAAGTCAGGAGCGATTATTAACCAAATTATCTTAACCCCTCTCGAAATAGAGCATATTAACCAGATACTTGTTGATACTTTGAAGTGCGACTTTGAAGCCGTCAAACCATTAGGAGATTTGCTCAGACGTAAAACCAACGGCAATCCCTTCTTTGTCAATCAATTTCTGAAAACACTTTATCAAGAAAACCTACTTACTTTCAGCGTTCCTCAAGCTGGAAGCCAAGGAAAATGGCAATGGAGTATCGCTCAAATTGAGGCGATGGATATTACCGAAAACGTAGTGGAGTTGATGCTTGCAAAGTTGAAGAAATTCGCGATCGCTACACAACAAGTTTTACGTTTGGCAGCTTGTGTGGGCAACCGCTTTCAACTGGCAACTCTCGCGATCGTTAACGAAAAATCAGCCGGAGAAACTTTTCGCGACTTAAAGAGCGCAATTCAGGAAGGCTTAGTGATTCCCACTTCCGAGTTAGAAATTGCGCCAGAAGAAGAGCTTCAAATTTCTGACGTTCAACTATTAATTGTTAATTTTAAATTTCTACATGACCGCGTGCAACAGGCAGCTTATGCTCTCATTGATGACGAGCAGAAAAAAGCAGTTCATCTCAAGATTGGTCGGCTAATGCTGGAAAAAATATCCCCACAAGAGCGCGATACAAGAATTTTTGAGGTGGCAGATCACCTGAATGTGGGGCGAGAATTAGTTGCCGATTCCCAAGAACTAAATGAATTGGCTAACTTGAATTTAGAAGCTGGTAAAAAAGCTAAAGACGCAACAGCCTACGCTGCGGCTAGTCAATATTTGACCGCAGGTTTGGATTGTTTGCGCGGTAATGACTGGGATGAGAATTACGACCTGACTTTATCTCTATATAAAGATCTGGCTGACGTTGAATACTTAAAAGGCAACTTCGAGCAATCAGAAGCTTTGATTAACCAGACATTAGAACGGACAAAATCAGCACTAGAAAAGGCAGAAATTTACAAGTTATTGATCGTGCAATATACCTTGCGAGCCAAGCCATTAGAGGCGATTCAGACAGGTCGAAAAGCTCTTAAGCTAGTTGGTGTCGAGTTACCTGAAGAAGACCTACAAACGGCTGTTAGCGTCGAACTAGCGCAGGCAAAAGAAAATCTTAACAATCGGGATATTGCCTCGTTTATTGATCAACAAGAGGTTCAAGATCCAGAAAAAAAGGTTGCCTTGCAATTGCTGGCAAATCTGGCAGCGCCTACTTTCGTCGCAGATCAGGCACTATTTCCTGTAGTTAATCTAAAAGCGTCGAATCTCTCTCTCAAATATGGGCCTTCTTCCGAATCGCCGATTGGCTACGCAAATCACGGACTTGTGCTAGTTTCTTTGGGGGATTATCAAGGCGGTTATCAGCTAGCTATGTTAGCTCAAAAACTAACAGAAAAAACGAATAATCTGAGTCAACAATGTAAAATTGCTGTTATTGTCACTACTGAAATCGGGATCTGGGTCAATCATCTAAGATGGGCAGATCCTATTTTAGATGCGGGGTATTATGCAGGTTTACAATCTGGGGAACTTCAATGGGCTGGATACATTCTTAAGTACAAATTACTCAATGCTTTCTTTCAGGGTAAAAATCTGGAAAACCTGGCAAAGGATATTCCCAACTATTTGAATTTTAACGAAAAAACAGAAAATAATTGGGCTATTGATATCATTCTATCGGGTAAAGCAATAATCTGGAATTTGACCGGGATCGGCTCAGAAAAGTTCAGTTTAAAGACGGAGGAAATTAGTAGCAAAGAGCAATATATCGAACGTTGTAAGTCTCATCAAAGTTTCTTAGGAATTTGCACATATAATATTTTTGAATCTCAGGCTCTCTACCTGTACGGTAAGTATTCGGAAGCTCTCCAGAGTGCTTTGGCAGCGGAAAAACTCCTGATTTATGCGGTCGGTCACAACCAGTTAGCTGAACAGAACTTTTATAGTTCGCTAATTTTAGCGAGTCTCTATCCAGATGTTTCAGAATCAGAACAAAAACAATATTGGAATAAACTAGAATCCAATCAAGGGCAGATGAAAATTTGGGCAGACAATTGCCCGGAAAATAACCTGCATAAGTACCTTTTGGTAGCCGCAGAAATGGCCCGTATTGCGGGGGAAAATATAGAAGAAGTGCTGGAATTGTACGATCGCGCGATCGCCTCCGCAAATGAAAACGACTTTATTCAGAATGAAGCCTTAGCCTGTGAACTAGCGGCAAGATTTTGGTTGAGTAAAAATAAAGAGCAGTTTGCCAAATTCTATATGCAGAAGGCTGAGTATGGCTACTTACTTTGGGGGGCTAAGCGTAAAGTCGAGGATTTGCAAGAAAAATATCCCCAATTAGTTAGCAAAAGTTCAGCAGCAAAAACCCAAGTTAAGGGGACAAAAACGACTTCGACAACTGGCACGGGGGCTGGCGAAGCGCTAGATTTAGCTACAGTCGTGAAAGCTTCTCAAGCTATTGCCGGGGAAATTGTCTTAGATAAATTGCTCGCAAAATTGACGAACCTCGTCCTCGAAAATGCCGGGGCGCAAAAAGGCTTCCTCATTCTCTCCGACAACGGAATTTTAAAAATTCAAGCACAAGGAGAAATTGAGCGCGAAGTCCAAGTGCTGCAATCTCTTCCAGTTTCTAGCAGCGAAAATCTCCCCTTGGCGATAATCAATTACGTCGCTCGCACTCAAGAAAATGTGGTTTTAAGCGAGGCGACGCGGGAAGGGATTTTTACCAACGATCCTTACATTCTCGCTCACCAACCTAAGTCAATCTTGTGTAGCGCCATCGTTAATCAAGGCAAACTGACTGGCATTCTTTACTTAGAAAATAACATCGCGATCGGTGCTTTTACACCAGAACGCCTGGAAGTTGTGAAAATCCTTTCTTCTCAAGCAGCTATCTCCCTTGAAAATGCCATTCTGTATCGCACTTTAGAACAAAAAGTCGATGAACGCACTGCCCAATTAGCATCAGCCAACCAAGAAATTACGGTACTTAACAAGCGTTTGAAAGCTGACAATATCCGAATGAGTGCTGAGTTAGATGTGACGCGCCGACTGCAACAAATGATTTTGCCGAAAGAGGGCGAACTCAGTAATATTCCCGGACTTGATATTGCTGGCTTTATGGAACCCGCCGACGAAGTAGGTGGCGATTACTACGATGTACTGCAATACGGCGATCGCATCAAAATTGGCATCGGCGACGTAACGGGACACGGATTAGAAAGCGGCGTTTTAATGATTATGGCGCAAACTGCCGTGCGAACGCTAATGGTGAACAATGAAACTGACCCCGTGCGATTTTTAAATGCCATCAATTGCACTCTTTATGACAATGTAAACCGCATGAATTGCGACAGAAACCTCAGCCTTTGTTTGCTAGACTATGAGGAGGGGACTCTGCGCTTGAGCGGACAGCACGAAGAGGTGATTGTAGTGCGGTGTAGCGGCGAAGTGGAACGAATCGATACGATGGATTTAGGCTTCCCGATCGCTTTAGACTCAGACATTGCCGATTTCATTCTATCAACTGAAGTCCACTTAAATCCGGGAGATGTGGTGGTGCTTTACACTGACGGAATTACAGAAGCGAAAAATGAACAAGGCTTGTTATACGGTGTGGAACCACTGATAGAATCCATCTGCCGAAATCGCGATCGCACTGCTGAAGAAATCCGCCAAGCTGCGATTGATGACTTGCGCCATTACATCGGCGAACAAAAAGTGTTTGATGATATTACCTTAGTGATACTTAAGCAGAAGTAGCCTCGGCGGGGAGACTGGGCTGTTTCATTCTCCGCTCATTCATCAAGTCATGGAGGCAGCTATTCCTTACCGTACAGATTGGGTGATTGAAAATGCGAGCCAAGAAGGCCTAAAAATAGCGAAGCTGTCATCAACCGCTTTCGTAGCACTTCAAACTCTTACCTGATAAGGCATTGCGATTAATGTTGCACTTTTTTACACATATCTCGGCTCAATACCCTATTCACATGACACAAGTGAATTAATCCACTTTTGCCAAATAAGTGCTACAAGGTCAGAAAATTAATGGATTTTTTATGAAGGTCAACTATCAAGAAAGAATTGATGCAACAGTCAAGGAGTTGAAAATAATTTTGTCACAACAACGAACTGTAATTAATCGACAAAAAATCCACGCACTTTATTGCTTAAAAGCTGGCTATAGTCTAAGTCTGACAGATGTAGCTGAACGTTTAGGGGTACATAGAGTTACTGTACATATAGCCTTTCGAGCTCTCATATGAGGTACTCATGGCCTCCGTGGCCTCCGTGGCCTCCGTGGCCTCCGTGGCCTCCGTGGCCTCCGTGGGCATACCTCACCACGCTTGAGAACCGCTATAGATGGTTAAAAAAATATAGTATTGGCGGTCTATCAGGATTGTTAGAAATACGGCAATCAACGGGTAGACCGCGAGTAATTCTTGCAGGACGTAATAGCTGGATTGTCAAAAAAGTTAAGTGATGAGTCCTGTGAATTCAAGAGTTATAAGCAAATTGCGAAATTGGTGGAAAAAAGGTCTCAAATATCACTCAATTCTCACAGATTATACAAACACTTACACTATCGAATGAAAGCTAAACTAAAAGTACCAAGATGCAAAGAGTATAAAAAAATATGAGCAAGCAGCTATCGCTTTCAAAAATACACTCAATAAATTGCTGAAAATGGCTTGATGGTTGGAGTATACGACTCCTAAGCCAGCAAAAAATGGGGTCAAGTATTGGTCTCAAGATGAAACTAGAATTGGCTTAAAAACGATTTAGAGAAAAATAATTACAGCTTTGAGAGTTAAGCCAAAAGGTAAAGTTCAATGGAATTTTACAGCCTTCTATTTATATAAGCCAGTTGCCCCGAAAACTGGAGAAAGTTTTTGGTTAGAGTTCTCACATTTATATGGTCTCTGCTTTCAAATATTTTTAGATAAATTAGCAGAACAATATCCGGATAATTTAAATCTTATCCAATTAGATAATGGGAGATTTCATCCTGGTAGTAAGCTAAAAATACCAGATAATGTTATCTTGATATTCCAACCACCCTACAGCCCTGAATTGAATCCAATCGAAAGAGTATGGCAGCACATTAAACAAGAACTGAGTTGGGACATTTATGATGATTTAGATGGTCTTAAATAAAAAATTTGCGCTGATCGTAAAGAATTTTCTACAGAGACAATAGCATCTATAACTGGATGGGATTACATTTTGTCAGCCCTAGCTACTGTTGCATGATTTTTGAAAATTGGTATCAGTTAAAAGCTAGTTTGTTAGCAGATTACCTCAGCCAAGAGCTTAAACATGCCTCTCTTAAGCTGAAATTTATTTAGTTAACTCCTCAATTCAAACACACATTGATTATCTTTTTATCTAGTGTTCGCCTGAGTCAGACTGTTGGTGATCGCCAGATCCTTAATGCGCTATATAGTCATTGCGTAAGTCCTGTTGGTGCAAATAAACTGGTCACGAGGAGGGCGGGTTTTGTCAGAATAACAGGCTGCTAGCATAGCTCCCGGTTAAACCCGCCAGACCCATCTAATGTTTATTTGTAACCACCTACTTAACTAGGAAAGTTACGGTTAAAATTTATCCCACTAGCTGCATCCCTAATCATAGGATTTGGGTGATAAAAAAGCAACCAAATTTATTGCCAACCGATTTTAATTAGCTATATTACTCAAGGCAATTTCTTCTTGTTGATGAAATAATTTAATCGATTGCAGACTATCTGAAGCAGCATCCCAAAGAATGAATTGGAAGCAGTCAGGAATATCGCGAATTGTCAGTGATTTTGAATTAGCCAGCAGGTGAATATTAGCATTGTGACAAGCCTGAAGATTATAGTTAGGTATTCGCTCAGAGAGATGATGAATATTGTGGTAAGCAATATCAGCAGAAAACCAATTGAGAATACTCGGTAATTTGAGGTAACTACTGCCTTCAATTGCGCCCCGAAGATAGTCCCAACCTTCGGATTTATGAGCGTAGGAACCGTCAAAATTATGCTGAACAAAGAAAATACAGATAAATATCGCTGCAGAACAGGTCATGACAATTGAGTAAACACTCCAGAAAAAGCCAAACCCCAGTAAGTTGCTCAGATAAATCCAGCTACCAACAACACAAATATTGTTGAACAGTAAATCCCAAAATTCAGCCGGCGTATACCAATGTTTGGATTTATAAGAAGCAATGATTGCAGATAAACCCATGCCTAAATCTTGATTTAGACAAGCAAAAATATGTCGGATAAAACCCGTAATTCCTAAGATTAGCGCGAGTCGTGGCTTAATAATTAGATAGAAAAAACCACCGGGAAACAGCATCAATGGGTGTCTGAGTAACTGATACATCTTTTGACTAAAGGGACTTAGTGCCGCAAATTTTTCGGTGGATATCAACGCCGAAGGGCCTCGGTACATATCCCAATTACCATTATGTTTGTGGTGATAAGCGTGTCCCCTCGACCAGGGGTACTGAGGAATCGCATTGATGATACCTAGCAGAAAACCCATAAGGCGATTGACTTTTTTGGAACTAAAAAGAGAATAGTGTCCGCAATCGTGCATCAAAGAGAAACAACGTCCTGAAAAAAGTGTCATCAACACCATTATCGGCGGCAGCAGGAATACAGAAATGGCAGCAGCTTTAAATGCTAAAAACCATAAGCATATATAAGGAACCACTGTATTGAGTATTTGGCAACTAGCTTTCAAGTTGTTGCTCTTCATATAAGGAGCTAGCACAAAATCCGACTTTTTGATCGCGTTTTTCATTCAGTATGTCTATGGTGTGTGGATAAGTGCTTCGCTTAGCATCACAGTTGCGGGACAGCGGCGGATTTACCCCGGACTTTCCCCGTTTATTCCAAAAGTTTTGTTGGAACCGATTTTTGCACATTTATGAGGTTATCACAACTCTGCTTTGTTTACAGAAAAAACTGTGAAGCCTGTCAACAGCCGAACAAATCGCTGCACCGGAAGGCATTAATATGATTGGTTGGTTGCACGATCGGCATTCGGTGATATATGCCACTATTTTTGCTTGCATCGTCTGTGCCACACTTTACCGTACCGGGTTCTACCCCAACTCGATCGCACGCTCAAAAGTTGGGCTACTCGCGAAAACTTTTTATCCGTTGGGAGGGTGATAGGGGCGATCGACAAACCGCCCGCCCCGGAAACCAAAGCTGACACAACATCCACAACTTTTTGCTTGATTCTGTATCTACTCCTGAAGACGGGAATTTGATAAATCATCGTACTTGCTGGCGATCGTTCTTTATCATCGGAGCTCTAACTTGCTACAATCTAATCGCACACGCGACTAGAAATGGGTTATGACCGAACTATTAGATGAGACGCTTTCTATTGAAATGGCCGCTCGCATCAAAAGCAACCGTAAAAACTGCTTTGACAACGCTTGTAAAGCAGCGTTAGCCACCGAGGGCGCGATTTATGTTCAAGGCTTTTTAGCCGTGCCGGGAGTGCCATATAAACCCATCGAGTATAGCTGGATTGAACTCGACGAGCGAATTGTTGACCCAACTTTTCCCCATCTCGGTTTCCTCGCTCAAGACATTCATTACTTCCCAGTACAGCGCTTCAGCGTCAAGAAACTCAAAGCAATTCTAGAAGAATCAAAAGAAGATTATCCAGAAGACGACCCGCTGCCAGTTTATGGCAATCAACCTTATGAATATTACGGCGATTTGATGTTAGGCGGTAGCGATTACCAAAATGCTTACGATTTGGCGGCCGCTAAATGCAGGGAATTGAACCAACCCAAAAAACAGGATGCGAACTAATTCAAGACTTACCCAAAAATTGTTGGATGCGCCTATTATAGCAGTAAGGTACGCTGCACCCCACGTATAGAGGTTCAAGTAAGTGCTGAAACTCGAAATCTCGAATAATGAAAAGCAGCCAATAACGGATCTGATTTCTGATTCCCAATCAAATCCGCCAATAATTTAGCCGTCACCGGAGCCAACAAAATGCCGTTGCGGTAATGCCCCGTAGCCCATGTCAAATTCTCCCAAGCACTAGCACCCAAAATCGGCAATTCATCGGTCGTAGCCGGCCGAAATCCCCACCAAAACTCCAGAATCGGATAATTTTGTAATTCGGGATATAACTTAATCGCTCCTGCTAGCAAACTTTGGATTCCCGCCGGCGTATTTCCCGGCGTAAAATCCACATTTTCGCTCGTTGCACCAATAATAATTCTGCCATCTTGACGTGGCACAATATAAATCCCCGTCCCGAATAGAACGGTTTGCAGGGGCTGGATAACTCCACAATCTTCTGGTACACATACTGACAGCATTTGTCCCTTTCTTGGAAAAACAGGAACATTCAATAACTGCTCAGACCAAGCACCCGCCGCCAAAACATAACGGTCTGCTTGCAGTTTTCCTGCTGTTGTTTCAATGCCAAAAACTCGGTTTCCCTGCCGAATAATTTCCCCTGCATTGCCTTGAATAATCTCAATCTGCAATTCTTTAGTTGCGGTCTGAAGCGTCCGAAACAAAGCGCGGTTGTCTACTTGAGCGTCGTCAGGATACCACCAACCGCCAATTACTTCTTGACCTAATCCAAACTGGTGCTGGCGAACAGTATCTCTGTCCAACCATTGATAATTAAGGTTTGACAAAAGCGGCTTTTCTTGAGGCTCATTTTGACAAACTGGTGCGAGAATTCCCGATCGCCAATATCCCGTTTTCAATCCGGTAATGTCTTCTAGCTGTTCAACCCAGGCGGGATACAGTGCGCGGCTTTGCAAGCACAAATCCAACATCGGACTGGGGGGAATTCGTTCGGCTTGCGGGGCAAGCATTCCGGCTGCAGCCCGGGCCGTCGGTTGTTTAGAATCGGCGGTGAGAACCGCGACAGATGCCCCTCGCAATTTCAGTTCAACTGCTAGCGAAAGACCAATTATTCCGCCGCCAATAATCAGAATATCTTTAGATGAATTCATTAACTTTTATATGGACTTTCTGGCTTTTTTGACCTCTCGGCTTTCTTTAGGGTAAGGTGCGCTAAGCACACCTTACAGTTAGAATTATTATGCAAGTCTTACAGATTATCTGGCAAGGCGATCGTCCTATCTGCCTTCCTTAACAAAAAATCTATGCTTGGGGTTTCCAGACAGTTTCAGAACCTTGACCCCAGAAACCGTCATATTTTGTCACCTTAATATCGCCTAAAACCTTGGTTTGGCAAGACAAACGGCGGTTGGAGGCTGGAGAATGGGGAGGAACCGAAAGTCTGGCTTTTTCGCGCCACTGGGGCTCGGAAACTTCGCCCTCGACGGTGACGGCGCAGGTGCCGCAAGTGCCGAGGCCGTGGCAGTTGATGACTTTGGCGTTGCCGTTGTAGAGATCGATGCCGTTTTTGAGCAAAACTTCACGGAGATTGGCTCCGCGATCGCACTCAAATGTTTTTCCTTGCGCTTGTACCTTGACCACAGCAATTTACCCCAATTAGATTTATGTTAATTTTCCTATATATTATCGCATTAAATTCAAATAAATTCATCTAATATGGTAAGTGATATATTACCAATTTCTCGATCGCAATTTCCCATGACAAATCGGCTCTGGATCTACGATACCACGCTGCGAGACGGTGCTCAGTGCGAGGGACTCTCCTTATCTCTCGAAGACAAACTGCGAATTGCTCGACAGTTAGACAGTTTAGGAATTCCCTTTATTGAAGGCGGCTGGCCGGGGGCGAATCCTAAAGACGTACAATTTTTTTGGCGTCTCAAAGAACAGCCCCTAACTCAAGCAGAAGTGGTAGCTTTTTGTTCGACTAGGCGGCCGGGAACTACGGCAGCTAATGATGAAATGTTGCAGGCTATTTTGTCCGCAGGTACTCGCTGGGTGACGCTGTTTGGCAAGTCGTGGGATTTGCACGTTATTGAAAGTTTGAAGACCACGCTAGAAGAAAATCTGGCGATGATTCGAGATACAATTGAATATTTGCGGATTCAGGGAAGGCGCGTTATTTACGATGCCGAACACTGGTTTGACGGCTACAAGCACAATCCAGATTATGCTATTAAAACTTTAGAAGCGGCGGCGGATGCCGGTGCAGAATGGCTGGTGCTTTGCGATACTAATGGCGGTACTTTGCCTCACGAAGTCGGTCAGGTTGTTCGCGATGTTTTAGCAGCTTTAGGAACCAATCGCGAAGTACCTGTGCAGTTAGGAATTCACACTCACAACGACTCAGGAGTTGCGGTTGCTAATGCTTTGGCTGCTGTGCGGGAAGGAGTGAGGATGGTACAGGGAACTATAAACGGTTACGGTGAACGCTGCGGCAATGCCGATTTATGTTCCTTAATTCCTAATTTTCAGCTCAAATTGAATTATGACTGCATTCAAAATGAGCAATTAGTTAGATTAACTCAAGTAAGTCGATCGATCAGTGAAATTGTCAATCTTGCTCCCGACGATCATGCTCCTTTTGTAGGCCTTTCGGCTTTTGCTCACAAAGGTGGAATTCACGTCTCGGCGGTTGAGAAAAATCCGTTAACTTACGAACATTTGGAACCGGAAAAAATTGGCAACAGGCGGCGAATTGTGATTTCTGATCAAGCTGGTTTGAGCAATGTTTTGGCGAAGGCGCGCACTTTTGGCATGGATCTCGATCGCAAAAATCCTGCTTGTCGCCAAATTCTGGAAAAATTGAAAGATTTGGAAAGCCAGGGGTATCAATTTGAGGGTGCTGAGGCGTCTTTTGAATTGTTAATGCGGGAGGCCTTGGGCAAGCGCAAGCGTTTATTTGAAATCAAAGGTTTTCAAGTTCACTGCGATAAAGGTAGGGAGGAAACAGTTAATTCTTTAGCAACGGTGAAAGTGACTGTTAACGGTCAAGATATTCTGGAATGCGCGGAAGGAAATGGGCCTGTTTCGGCACTTGATGCGGCTTTGCGGAAGGCTTTGCGGAATTTTTATCCGGCCATTACTGATTTTAACTTAACCGATTATAAGGTGCGAATTCTGGACGGATGTGCGGGAACTTCTGCTAAAACTCGCGTGTTGGTTGAGTTTAGCAACGGTCAAGACCGCTGGACGACTGTGGGGGTTTCTGGTAATATTTTGGATGCTTCTTATCAAGCGGTTGTTGAAGGTTTGGAGTATGGTTTGGTGTTGGGAGATAGGGAGGCGATCGTTTTAACTGTGTCGAGTTATTAGGTTGACGGCGAAGAGAAGTTGCCTGAATATCGATGTTTAAATAGATACCAAGGGGAGCATCTCAATGAAAGCAGTCAAGCTATAAAATTGGAGTTTTGAGGCAGGAGGAAAGGGTCAGAAGGAAGGAGCCAAAAGAAGTGTTTTTACAAATATGAGATGCTCCCCTACTTTTGGGAGCATCTCAATGAAAGCAGCCAAGCTAGTCGAAATTTTAGTTTTGAGGCAGGAGGCTCTCTTGCTGCGAGGCAGGAGGAAAGAGTCAGAAGGAAGGAGTCAGAAGAAGTGTTTTTACAAATATGAGATGTTCCCCTACTTTTTCACCTCATTATTATTACCTTCCCCAACTATTGCTCGCATTCCTTCGAGCGTAGCGGGAATGCTGCGCGGGTCCATAAACATCACCTTGCTGCTGTCGCTGGTGCCAATTTTTAGACCCATATCTAGATAGTTTTGAGCTAACAAAAATTGTAAAGCTTCGCGAGCATTGGGGTCATTTTGCAGAGTTTTGCCGATTATTTGCAAGGCCTCAGAAGTAGCTTGAGCTTTCAAAACCTGACTTTGGCGTTCTGCTTGAGCTTTCAGGACGATCGCCTTTTGTTGAGCTTCCGCCTCCAAAATAGTCGCTTTTTGGCGCGCTTCTGCATCCAGAACTTGCGCTTCAGCCTTACCTTTGGCGCTGTTAACTGCTGACTCGCGTTCGCCCTCGGATGTCAGAATTGCCGCCCGCTTCCGTCGATCGGCTGCCATCTGCAATTCCATCGATTCCTGTACAGTTTTAGAAGGGATAATATCCCGCAATTCTACCCGCGTTACTTTCACTCCCCAAGGATCGGTAACAATATCTAAATCTCTGAGCAAGATTTCATTAATTTGAGAACGAGCAGTAAAGGTTTGTTCTAGATCCAGTTGACCCATTTCGGCGCGAATTTGAGTCAGCACCATATTTACCATTGCTGACTGGAGATTTTCTACTTTGTAACAAGCTTTTTCCAAGTCTACAATGCGCCAGTAAACCACAGCATCAACGGTGAAGGAAACGTTATCGCGGGTGATACAAGCTTGCGGGGGAATATCTAAGACTTTTTCCCGAATTGTTTGCTCGTAAACGACGCGATCGAGAAACGGCGTGACAAAATTTAAACCGGGTTCCAGTTTCTTGCCGCTGTATTTACCTAAAGTTTCCACCAGCGCTTCATTTCCCTGATTGATAATCTTGACGGAACCTGCGAGGGCTGAGCCACCGAGTGCTAAAAATACAAGTAAAAAAAATTGTTCCACGGTTGCCTCCTATAAATGTTGACTTTTGACTAAAAACTAATGACTGATGACTTTTGACTAAAAACTAATGACTGATGACTAATGACTGATGACTAACTACTAATTGTCTGTGATTAATTACGCATTTTTTTTAAGAATGCAAGAGATTTTCTGGCAAAACTATCAGAGTAGTGCCTTTCCGTCCCACGACAATTACGTTTTGGTTGGGGGGGATAGTGGCCTTCGTGTCTTCGCAGCGAGCTTGCCAAGAATTCCCCTCATAAATGACTCTGCCGGCTTCTCCGGGGGGAATTTCTGTTAAAGTTTTTGCTTCCTGAGAATCTGCGATCGCCCTTGCGGTGCCTTTGGGTATCAACCGCCGAGACAGCAGCACAAAAACTGTCGAAAATACCATCCAGAGGAATATTTGTAAATTAACGTAAGGTAGAACTAGAGAGCATCCAGCTACGGCGAAGGCGCTCAGTCCCATCATAAAAGCGACAAAAGCAGTCGGAAGAAATAGCTCGGCCAAACAGAGCAAAGACCCAGCTATCAGCCAAAGGAGCGTCGGAGTCAAGATCATAAAAAGAATAGGTGATACTATTTAGATCTTAGATTGGAAATTTAAGATTTAAGAATTGCCAACAACTTACTCTGCAAGGGTTTGCGACTTGCAGCCCCTCAGAGCGATTTTTCGCGCAGCAGTACCAGGTTGAGGCTTCCATCCTACTCCAAGTCAGAGTTTAGTAACTTAAATTACAATTTAAGCCGGTGCAGACTGGCAGAAACTACAATTTCTAGGGGCCCAAAGGCAGTTAAGAAATTGATAGGGGCTAAAATCAGTTTATTCTCAAGCTCATGAATTTGGGCTGGCGAATCAAATATCTTCAGAATCTTTTTACACAAACTATTTCGATATGATCAGCAGTTTCTCCGAACCCATTTATTGCCCGAATCTTAGCTGTCCCGATCCCCGCAATACCTTTGGCCGCCAGCACTGTGCAGCGTGCGAAACGGATTTAATTTATCGCTATGTGTGGGTGGTGGGGCAAGCAGCCGAGGAAGTGCCGGCGGGTAAGGTAATAGCCGATCGATACTTTGTCATTGCACCGCAAATCTGGCTCGACAGCCGCCCAGCTTTGCCTCCGAGCGTCCCGGAACACCTGCCGGATACCATTATGCCTTACCTGCATTTGTATCCCCAACGGCTGCATACGCCGGAAGTATACGGTTATTGTTCGCTAGGGGAAGCACCCGAAGCGACAGAAGTGCTGTTGCTGGAAAATGTGCCCATCAATAATTTTGGTCGCCTGTATCCTTCTATTTTAGAAGCTTGGTCTGGGACAACCGGCGCGCGCCAAGTTTACTGGCTGTGGCAAATGCTCCAACTGTGGACGCCGCTATCGGAACAGGGAGTCGCTTCGAGTTTGCTGGTACCGGAAAATTTGCGGGTGGAAGGTTGGCGGGTACGCCTGCTGGAACTGCACCGGGGCAATTTTGTACCGACGCTGCGGGATTTGGGAGATGTGTGGTCAGGTTTGGTGGAATCAGCCGGGCCCGAGGTGCAGGCGAAACTCGGAGAGATTTGTCAGTTTATGCGTCGCAGCAGCATGAATTTCGACGCGATCGCCCTGGAACTCAACGATTTACTATTAGAACAAGCCGCTAAATTGCCTCTGCACTTAGAAGTAGTCGGCATGACTGATACCGGGCCGCAGCGCTCCCAAAATGAAGACAGTTGCTATCCGACTGCTGCTGATTTTCAATTTAGCAAAACTTCAGGGGGCGAGAAACTAATTCCTTACTTGACAATGGTTTGCGACGGGGTTGGAGGCCACGAAGGAGGAGAAGTTGCCAGTCAATTAGCCGTGCAGTCCCTGAAAGCTTTAATCCAAAATTTGCTCGCAGAAATTGCTCAACAAGAAGAGTTGATGACGCCAACAATGGTCATCAAGCAACTCGAAGAAATAGTCAGAGTTGTAAATAATGTGATTTCTGCTCAAAATAACGAGCAGGGAAAAGAGTTGCGGCAACGGATGGGGACGACTTTGGTGATGGCCCTCCAGTTGCCTCAAAAAGTGAAAATTTCCGAGGATTTGCCCTCGAATAACAGCCACGAACTTTATTTAGTCAATGTTGGAGACAGCCGCGCTTATTGGATTGGCAAAAATTACTGTCACCGGCTGACTGTGGACGACGACGTAGCCTCAAGGGAAGTCCAGCTAGGACATTGTTTGTACTGGGAGACTCAACTGCGATCGGATGCAGGAGCCCTGACTCAAGCTTTGGGGACGCGGGATGCCGATTTCCTGCGCCCGACGATTCAGCGATTTATTATCGAAGAGGAAGGCTTACTGCTGCTGTGTTCCGACGGTTTGAGCGACAACGACTGGGTAGAGAAATCTTGGGAGAATTACGGCCCAGAGGTGCTTGAGGGCAAAATGTCTTTGGAAGCCGCAGTTCAGTCTTGGATTCGTCTCGCCAACGAGAAAAACGGTTATGACAACACCTCCGTGGTGGCGACTCACTGTCGGATGTCGCCGGAGAGATTGGTACTGTTTGATCCGGCGGTGGCGTCAGCGCCGGCGTCAGCGCCAGTGTCAGCCTCGGTGTCGCTGCCACCTTCCCTCGTCGCTGCGTCCCTCCAGAAGTCCGGGAGGATTCCAGAATCTCAGCTTTCAGAATCGTCCAAACAGTTGTTGTATCCCGAAACTTCCCCCGCCCCGGAACCCGTTCAAAAACAGCGATCCAAGCTGCCACTGCCCCTACTGGGGGTGTTGGGGCTGATATTAGCCGCCGGCGGTTTAGGTTTGTGGGTACAAAGCCTCCAAAGCCCCCAGCCAGAGCCCGCACAAGTTCCGCCACCGCCGGAAACTCCCGCCCCAAGTCCTTCGGAAATTCCGTCGCCCGATAGCGAGAGTCCCTCGCCGTCGCCCGAATCGACTCCTGCGGAAATTCCGCCCCCCGATAGCGAGAATCTCTCGCCGTCGCCCGAATCGACTCCTGCGGAAATTCCGCCCCCCGAAGAAGCGGAAACTCCTTTGCCATCAGCGGAGTAAGGGAGAATCTCTCGCCGTCGCCCGAATCGACTTTTGAGCTTACAAAACAATGCTTCGAGCGTCGCAGCTTATCTACTATCCAAATTCGGGAAAACTTTCCCAGTGTAAATGGAATGATTTCTGGTAGAGGTCGTTGATTTACAGCATATTCAATGTAGATGTAGATCGCGAGAAACCTGGTTTTTTGAACAGAATCAGTAAGGATGCGAGAACTGTAAAGAAACCTGGTTTCTGGGGTACTTCATAAACCTGGAATACGCTGTATATAAATCAAACTTCACAGTGGGAGCATCTAAATGAAAGCAGCCAAGCTAGAAATTAAAGTTTTGAGGCAGAAGGAAGGAGTTAGAAGAAGTGTTTTTACAAATATGAGATGCTCCCATCACAGTTAATGGTTTTGTATCATAGTCCGCTGGTAGAAACAAGATGGCTAAAAAGTCAGCCATCACTACAAAAAGTAGTTAAAAATGCTTAAGAATATCCATGCAGCTAACAATTAGCGATTAGGAACTAACAACATAAGCTTTTTTATATTGACCACGAATTTCAAAGGTGGTATCCGCCACCTGATTTATCCATGGAATCAATCCAAAATCGAAAATCGAAAATCCTCAAGCCCCCGCATTTATCCGTGGGGTCGCCTCTAAAATCTAAAATCTAAAATCTAAAATCTAAAATCGATTGACGGCGCACAATTTATTAACTATAATTACCAGGCCAAAACTAACAAAAATCTTACGCCTAACAGTTTTTCTCAAATAACCGTTAAACTATTCTAACGTTTGCGCGTACCCAACGTTGCAGGCACAACCTATATCTGTTAAGGATTCGTCCTGATTCACAGGAGCAAGATTTTAAAATATGCATCTCAGCGAACTGACTCACCCAAACCAATTACACGGCCTCTCGATTCATCAACTCGAACAAATTGCCCGACAAATTCGAGAAAAGCATTTAGAAACTGTAGCCGCTAGCGGCGGCCACCTCGGCCCAGGATTGGGTGTAGTCGAACTGACCTTAGCACTCTACCAAACACTCGACCTCGATCGCGACAAAGTTACCTGGGATGTCGGCCACCAAGCTTATCCTCACAAATTAATCACCGGCCGCTACAACCAATTCCACACCCTACGCCAAAAAGACGGCGTTGCAGGCTATCTCAAGCGCTGCGAGAGCAAATTTGACCACTTCGGCGCAGGCCACGCTTCCACAAGCATTTCCGCAGCGTTAGGAATGGCGATGGCGCGCGATCTCAAGGGGGAAAACTTTAAAACTGTAGCAGTCATCGGCGACGGCGCCTTGACTGGGGGCATGGCACTCGAAGCGATTAACCACGCGGGCCATATGCCGAAAACCAATTTGTTAGTTGTGCTCAACGACAACGAGATGTCAATCTCGCCCAACGTCGGCGCAATTACCCGCTATTTGAACAAGATGCGATTGTCGCCACCGGTGCAGTTTCTCAAAGATAACTTAGAGGAACAATTCAAACACATTCCCTTTGTCGGCGAAACTTTTACTCCTGAAATGGAACGCCTCAAAGAAGGGATGAAACGCTTGGCCGTCTCGAAAGTTGGAGCAGTAATTGAAGAATTGGGCTTTACTTACATGGGCCCGGTAGATGGACACAATTTGGAAGAGTTAATTGCCACTTTCAAACAAGCTCATACTATTCAAGGGCCGGTGTTGGTTCATGTGGTGACGGTAAAAGGCAAAGGATATGCGATCGCCGAAAAAGACCAAGTAGGATATCATGCCCAAAATCCTTTTAACTTAGCCACAGGCAAAGGCATTCCCTCCACTAAACCCAAGCCTCCAGCTTACTCGAAAGTCTTTGCCCACGCCCTGGTCAAGCTAGCAGAAGATAATCCCAAGATTGTCGGCATTACCGCTGCGATGGCAACCGGAACAGGTCTGGATAAACTTCATGAAAAACTGCCTAAACAGTACATTGATGTCGGGATTGCCGAACAGCACGCCGTGACTTTATCCGCTGGTTTAGCCTGCGAAGGGATGCGCCCGGTTGTGGCAATTTACTCGACATTTGTGCAGCGGGGATACGACCAAATAATTCACGATGTTTGTATCCAAAATTTGCCAGTTTTCTTCTGTTTGGATCGCGCCGGCATTGTCGGTGCTGACGGCCCAACTCACCAAGGAATGTACGACATTGCCTTCTTGCGGTGCCTGCCAAATATGGTAGTTATGGCACCAAAAGATGAGGCAGAATTGCAGCGGATGATTGTCACGGGAATCAACCACACAAGCGGCCCGATCACCATGCGTTACCCGCGCGGCAACGGTTACGGCGTGCCTTTGATGGAGGAAGGTTGGGAAGAATTGCCGATCGGCAAAGCCGAAATTCTCCGCAACGGCGACGATTTGCTGATCTTGGGTTACGGTTCAATGGTTTATCCGGCAATGCAAACCGCCGAGATTCTGAGCGAACACGGCATTGAAGCAACTGTCATCAATGCGCGTTTTGTCAAGCCTTTGGACACCGAATTAATCTTGCCTTTAGCACAGCGAATCGGCAAAGTTGTCACAATGGAAGAAGGCTGTTTGATGGGAGGCTTTGGTTCAGCAGTAGCCGAAGCTTTGTTGGACAATAATGTTGTTGTTCCAGTGATGCGGTTGGGTGTACCCGATACATTGGTAGATCATGCAACGCCTGAACAATCATTTGCCAGTTTGGGATTAAATCCGTCGCAAATGTGCGATCGTATCTTAGCAACATTCAGCCGCAAACAGTCTCCTGTTAGCGTGTAAATAGCTAGAATGGTAGGGTGCAGCGCACCTTACCATTCGAGCTCCGATCTATGACAGTGAAAGAGCAGCATGATTGAAGGAAGATTTGAGGACAACGGAGAAAAAACAATGACTAACGTGAAACCAAATCGTACCGTGCGACGGGGAAGATTGTTCCCAGAAATTCAGTGGTCAGAAGAAAAAAAAGCCCAGTGGCGAGCTGAAAGAGCGGCATTTCGCAAGCGTTGCAAAGTAATTTTCGATCGCCTTAAACCAGAATTAATTGACAGTCACTACAACTGGTACATGGCGGTTGAACCTGATAGCGGGGAATATTTTATCGACAAGGATGATATGGCGGCTACCAAAATGTGCCACCAGAAACACCCAAATGCTATCCCCTACCTTTTCCGCATCAACAATACAGGGGCGTGCGGCTCAATATGATTGCAGGAAGATTTGGTGATGAAGATGAGCTATTTTTTGAAGTAGAATTGATTGCTGATAACGGCTTAGAATTACCTGTTGATGCTCTGCTAGATACAGGTTTTTCGGGCTGGTTAGCAATGGACGAACAAGATTTCGAGGGACTTGATTGGATTTATATTAGGCGACAAGAAATGCGGACAGCAAAGGGAGAATTTGATTTCGATCTTTATGCAGGAAAAGTACGCATAGATGAGCAAGAATTTGACATTCCCGTTCATGTGGGTGACGGAGTACCGGAAATTTTAATCGGCCGCCAGTGGCTGAAAACTCGGCGGTTAGTAGTTGATATGTCTGCGGGTGTTTTGACATTGGAAGCGAGTTAAAAGCAAAATGAATTTAAAAAGTTTTGACATAGTAATAGTAGGAGCAGGCCCTGCAGGCGGTCACTGCGCGAGAATCCTAGCCCAATCCGGCCACAAAGTCTTGCTGGCAGAGCAAAACGACAATTTTTATAAAAATGACTTTTCTAGCGCCGCTACACCTCTAGAAACCCTCTCTAAATTCGATTTACCTGAATCCGTTATCGGCAGTTTTTGGCACAAACTTACTATTGAAACTAGCAAAGTCAGTCAAAGTTGGGAGTCTCCCGAAAGCTTGGGAGTTGTTCTCAACTTTGCTAAATTTAGAGCATTTTTGGCCAGCGAAGTTGAGCGATTTGGCGGTGAAGTTTGGTTGGGTTATCGCTACATTCGACACTCACAAGAAAACGGCGAAACAATAGTACAATTCAAACAGTTATCCGACGGTCAAATTATCAAAGTTAGCACTAAAGTATTGGTTGATGCTACTGGCTTTGCTAGGGCGATTATGTACGAAAAAGAGAATGATAAGCCGGATTTTTTGTCGGGAACTGGAATTGAATATTTAATTGAAGTAGAGCCAGAAGTTTACAATAAATACAGCGGTGATTTAATCTTCTTTTTGGGCGATAAATGGATGCCAAAGGGTTATTCCTGGATATTCCCAATGGAACCAAACAGGCTGAAAGTTGGTGCGGGGCGCATTTTTTTAGATTCGAAAACGGTGAGGCATTTGTCACCGCTGAAAAAATATATTGATTTACTGATTGATGAATATCTGAAGTCTAAAAATTATAAAATTATTGACAAACACGGTTCGACGCTGAAGTACAGTCGCGGCTTGAAGGATATTTATTGGAAAGAAAATAATGTAATTGCGATCGGCGATAGTGTTTCGACAGTAAATTTTTTGGGTGGCGAAGGCATTAGACACGGGATGGATGGTGCCCAAATCGCCGGGAAATATATTCAAAGGTATTTGCAGGGGAAAATCTCAGATTTTCGGGATTATGAGGCGGAAATGCACCGCAAGTTTGATCAGAAATGGAATATTTCGGAAAGGTTGGCCGTGAGAAAGTATATCGATGATGTTAATGATGAACTAACCGATAAAATGATTTCTTATTTAAAGTATATGAAAACTGAAGATGTTATGGATATTTTATTTTATTATAAATTTGATAAAATTTCCAGAGGGTTAGGCGGTTATTTGCAGCGAAAAATCAAGGCATTGATTAATAAATTTAACTTGTAAGGTGCGTCCGTTGAGAGATTGTTAGTTTAGGGAAAAATCGGGCTGATTGACGCACCTTATATCAATTCCGGCTGCGCCGGAATGATATCAAATCCGCGCTTCATCATCCGGCGTAAAGTCGAATCAAGTTCGCAACAAATAATTCGCGCAATTTTCATTTTTTTGACTCACAGTCAACAGTCAACCGTCAACAGTCAACAATCATTCCGGTGCAACCGGAAGCGAGATTACTAAGCTAATTTTACGGCATTTTCGGCGGTGACTTGAATGCGCGGCAGCGACAATAAAGAATCTTCAAAACTGCTAAAATTTAATGTATATGATACACCAAAAGTATATCCACTCGCTCCAATTAAATGCGCTACAATTGGATCGACATCCCCGTAAGGATAGGCAAAACATTTAACAGATTTCTCTAATCCCCGTTCCAAGATAGCACGGGATTTGGCTGCCTCCCGCACAATTTCTGTCGGCGACAATGCAGTCAAAGGTTGATGAGTAGCAGACATAGAACCGAATTCAATTCCTGCATCCCGCAGTTGCAAAATTTCCGGCCATCCCATTAACTGCACTTCTTCAAATTCGGCTTTTTCCCAACTATTTGTCTTTCCTATTGACTCCGCTACGATAAAAACAGTTGCTGTAAAATCAAAGCGTTTTAGCAGAGGCCAAGCATATTGGAAAAAGTCGAGATAGCCGCCGTCAAATGTCATCAATACAGCTTTACCGGGTAAAGGAGTTTTAGCCAGTTTCGCGCTTCGCCAATTCTCCCAACTCGCACTGTAATAACCGAGATTTTTGAGATTGTGTAACTGTTGTTCAAAAATCTGGGGAGTAACTGCGTCTAAACCGTCAGGAGAAATGCGGCGGTAGGAGAGAATCGGGAGTTTTTTTGTAACGCTATGATTGTCCAAAACTTGAGGTTTCACCGAGTGAGAAACTTCCCGATAAGAAGATTTTGAGCCAATGATTTCCGGTGCGTAAAATACTTGCTTTGGAAACTCGTTTTCTTGGGGAATTTGCATTGTCGGTTCCCCCGCGATTGCCGCGGCTGACTCGATTTCCGGCAGCGCCGCCGCCGGGAGTGCGGCGCGACGGCTGACACTTGTCCCGATCGCACCCGATCGCCTGCCGAACATCACCGCATTTTGGGGGTAAATGCCCCCAGCACCCGGTGCATTCAACCAGTCGGGCAAATTAGATCTTTGCTGAGCACAAGAGGCTAAGCGCGATCGTAGCCCTTGCTTGCCGTTGAGTGTTTTTCCCATCAAAGCTTCTCGCACGGCGGCGACGCACAACTCAAAACCCATATTTCGAGTAATTGTCGATCGCAATTTTTGAGCCGAAACCAAATTATTTTCCACCGCAACAGTGACAATACCGACAGCAACGCCGCCTACTTTCACCAGCACGTCTATTTCATAAAGGTCAACTTTTATATTAGCAAATTCCTCGCTAATTTCTAAGACAATCAAATCTTTTTTGAGGGTAATTGTGGGGACTTCCTCTGCTATTTCTGGCTTGTATAAATCCTGCAAATGCCAATGCGGGCGCCCCCATAATTCTTGCTGAAATAGCGTCCAGTCATGTTTACGGTGCAATGGTTCCAGCAAAGTTTCCCACAACTTATTGCCTTTTTCGCAGCGATTGCGTTGAAAGAAGCGATCGAGAATTGACCAAGCAAACTGGGCTGCAACCGCATCCGCCAACACCGAAGCCGCCACCATACCATCGCAAATCGGCAATTCAATAATACCGAGTTGAATTCCTTCTAGTTTGATCGTACAGCACAGGCTATCGCATATTTGCCAAGCGTAAATATCCGAAATTGGTTCGCTCACTTCCACCGTAACTTTCCAGGCAATTTCACCTTGGACTCGCTGAATTTTATCTAAAATATATCTGATTTCCTTTCGAGTGAAAATTTTATGATACTTGTGAACCTTACTACTTTTGACATCTCTCTCAATTCCTTTGTGCCAAGGTAGATTTAAACTTAGCTTTGCGGCTTTTTCTTGATAATTAACGAGCATTGTGCCGTCATATTCAATGCCCATAAAATGACAGATTTTTGCTAAAATTTGTGTTTTGTTATCTAAAAGCTCCTCATATTTAACTAATATATGATTATATTTATTAATATATTTGTGGCTAGTTAACATCGCGTGTTCCCAGCGATTGATACAGTGGTTTAAATCCCAACCAGCGCCCCACAATTCGTTAAAACTCCTAGTAGCCTCATACATAGAAGCTATTGTATCCATACCGTTTCGCAAAATATGTATGAATTTCGCATTCGGCAAAAAGCGCTCTATGTCATCAATAAAATATATGTGTTCCGGCGTTTTTTCCAACCAAACGCTGTTTTTTTGTTCAGCAGCCAAACCATCCAAAACTCTCACAAACCAACTAGCTTTAGCTTCCACACTTTGGCTGTCATCAAAATCTTTCAAAAGTTCAGGACGTTTAATCTCATCCTTAAAAAAAGCTTCCATTCTACCGGGCAACTTTCCCGCAAACTGATCGTATAGCAAATAGTGAAAAAACTTAGATTCGGGAAAAGAAATAACTTCGGGATGAGCGGCTAATAAGCTTTGAAGAATTGTTGTGCCACTGCGAGGAGATCCTACGAGAAATATTCGTTTCATTTTTATACTTTATAAGTTGTTTGTGAATGAGATTATTTTTAACCGCAGAGAGCGCAGAGGGCACAGAGGGAGAGAATAAAGAGGTAGGATTCATGTTCCTCTGTGCCATCTCTGCGGTTAAAAACTCTTTTCCTAACTCCAAGTAAAATCCTGTTTTAACAAGTCAGAAAGTTCTTGATTGTAAGGTTTGAAATAATCTGTCAATTGTTGTTCGATTGCTGCTGGTATTTGGCTGTATTCCTCGATCGCATTAATCTCATATTCTTTACTTGCGATCGCTCTAATATCCAAGAAATCTAACACTTCGGAAACAACTTTGTCGGTATTTGCCTCAAAATCTTCGCTTTTGAGAATTAGCAACTGTTCCCTCGGAAAATAATCGAGCCAATTCCTGATTTGTTCAACATAAATTCCTCGCGACAAATAAGAATAATGTTGGTGGTTGAAACTGTAATAACTTGGATCAGCTTTGAGCTTTTCAATTTCACCTTTTAGGCGATCGGGCTCGGAAGCGATCGCCTTTTCAAAATCCAGCTTTTCGCAGCCGATAGCCACTTCTAAATGATAGTGCAGCCAAGCTCGTTTTACCGGGTTTCGCAGCATTACAATTAGCTTAACATCCGGGAAGCACTTGTAAACCCGCTCGGCAACCAATGGATGATAAATATAGTAAGCAGTCATCTCCCACAGCAACACCTTTTCACCCGCCACACTGCGAGTCAACTGCTTGCTGTACCAATCAACGCCCCGCTCAAAATTCAAATCAAAAAAGTGAATTTCGCGGGAACCTTCTTTGAGAATTTGCAAGTGATTTGCGAGATAGCCGGATAGAGGTTCCGTGCCACACTTTTGAGCGCCAATAATGAAAAAATCTGGTTCCTGCTTATTTTTCAACTGATCCAAAATTTTGGCATAGGCGGGATTATCCTTATTCAATGCGTGAACTTTCTCGGCTGGTTCGGGTAAATCCGCAACCTGCATTTTGTCCTCAAATTCCCAGCGGTAGGGCGGACAAAGAATCGTTTTTTGGCTTACAGTCGATCGCACGTACAGCGGATAAATGTGCCAATGATAATCATAGGCGTAAGCCCAACTCTTCTCGTAAACCCCAGCATTCACGTAATACTGACCGTTGCCTAAATCCAGCCTATCTACGTGCAGGCTGATTGTGCCTTTACCTTCCGCCAGCGGCAGCAATCGGCCCATTTGATTAGTATTAGTCTCAAAACAACTTTGACCGTCTTCCCGGCTGATTGTCACGCCAAAAATAGCGGACGAAATTGCTTTTTCTACAGAATAATGAATTTCCACAGTAATAGAATCGCCACTGTTTATCTCATCATCCGGCAAGACTTTGACATCCGTAATTTCTACTTCTAAAGAACCGAAGCGATTGTCATTAATTCGCAGTTGTGAATCCATACTCGTCACTTCAGGAGGACGCATGGGAGTGCGTTTTTCGGTTGGTGGGCGCATTTCCGACAAATACTGACCGACTACCACTTCTGGTTCCCCGTAAGCCACGATTTCACCTGATTTCAGCCACAAAGCCCGATCGCACAGTTTATGAATTTGCGCCGCGTTGTGAGAAATCAAAACAATCGCACAGCCTTGATTCTTAAACTCGGTGATTCTGTTCAAACATTTAGTTTGAAAAGCCACATCACCAACCGACAAATGTTCATCAACTAACAGCACTTCTGGATCGGTGTGCACCGCCACCGAAAAAGCCAGCCGCATTTGCATCCCTGTACTGTAAGTCCGCATCGGACTATCAATAAACTGTTGCAATTCCGCAAATTCAACAATATCATCAAATCGGCGCGCCGCTTCCCGACGAGTCAAACCGGCCACCACCGCACCCACAAACACATTTTCTCTGCCCGTTAAATCCGAGTGAAAACCCGCACCCAAATCCAACAAACCGCCAATTCTGCCATTAACTTCAATAGTTCCTTCTTGAGCCTGGCCGATACCGCCAACAAGTTGCAGCAGCGTCGATTTTCCCGCGCCATTCTTGCCGAGAATTCCCAGCATCTCCCCGGGAGAAACAGTGAAATTGATATCCCGCAGTGCCCAAAAACGCGCCTGCGGTTTCATCTGCCGAAAACCCGCCAAAGCGGCCTGCATAATCGTATAAGGTCGATCGGCCGAGTAGCGGTTGAAACGTTTCCCCAAACCCTTGACAACAATAGCTTGACGCATTTACAATTCCTCCACAAAAGTATTGCTTTGCCGTCTAAAAATTCCCAGTCCGATCGGCAAAAGAGCAGCCACAACCAAGCTAACAATTAACAGCGCCAGCCAATCCGGCTGCATACCTTTGAGCAGTATGGCGCGGTAAGCTCCAAGTAGTGGCACCATAGGATTTAACTGATAAAGAGGCTGAAATTGTTTCGGAACGCTGTTGAGGTCGTAGAAAATCGGAGTCAGGTAAAACAGCATCTGCAAAAGTACACCCAAAGTGTGCTGAGTATCGCGAAAAGTGACATTCAAAGCGGCGAGGGGGTAAGCCAAACTGACAGTCAAAATAAACTGAATAGCCATCAGCAGCGGCAACACAAACAACACTGCACTCGGCTGAACGCCATCAATTGCCAGAAAGATAATTAACACCGGCAAAGCTAACAGAAAGTGAATTAGCCCCGTCATAGTCGTGACTACCGGCAAAATTGCCGTGGGAAAATTAGGCTGTCTGATTAGCGCTTTATTGTTGGTAATTAATCCCGTTGCTTGAAATAATGCGGTTTGAGACCAACTCCAGATTAACAAACCGCTGAAAGCAAAGGAAGAAAATTTCGGAACGTTAATCGGTACAACAGAACGAAATACAAATGAAAATACAGCTAACTGCAACAGCGGATTGATTAAAGTCCAAGCAATCCCCAAAGTCGATCGCTTGTAAAGTAATTTCATATCGCGATCGACCAACACCCGCAGCAAATCGAAGAAATGAGCGATTTTGCGCCTGTAACCCACCCTTGGAACACTTCTCATCGCACACCTCCGGCGACTTGCTCAGGTTCCGACTGTAGCTGCTCTTGCGGCTCAATCTCAGCTAACTGCAGCGCCTGCAACTGCGCTTTTCTGTAAGCAAAAGGACTGTCGAGAGCTCCCAGCAACTCTCTGACTACCAACTTGCGCGGCAGCAAACCCGGAACCCCCAAGCGGCGCACCAGCCACCAACCAAGCCACTGAAACATAGCAAATTTCCAAATTTCCCAGCGCGGCACAGTGCGGTTGCGATCGCACGTGAGTAAATAAGCCCCAAAGCTGCGCCCGTTGTCCTGTAACTGCCGGCTCAAAGCCTCGGCGCTGCGTCTGTGCCGATGCCACACCAAAGCTCTCGGCTCATAAAAAGTCGAGTATCCCTTCGCCAGAATCCGATGAAACATCTCAATATCCCCACCACCGCAAGTCGCAGTGCCCACATCGAGAGCAACGTCAAAATTGCCCACAGCCTCGAAAACTTGCCGCCGGAAAGCCATATTCGCTCCCACGCCGTATTTGGTCGCCCACAGCAACTCCCGCGTCGAGAGCTTGCTACCATCAAATTTAAAACTGTCGAGGTATTGCAGCATTCCCCCGTAGCGAAGTTCAAATTGAATTTGAGCCTCTGTTTCTAGTTCCGCCGGCGCGACTAAACCGCTAACTGCCATAATTTCTGGGTCAGCAAACGCCGCAGCAATACCCCGCAGCCAACCCCGATCGGGCCGCACGTCGTCGTCAGTAAAAGCAATAATCTCATGCCGCGCTTCCCCGAGCCCGCGATTGCGCGCCCAGTCCAATCCTGGCCGTTCTTCCTTGACGTAGCGTACCGGCGCATCCGCGACTAATTCAGCGGTGCTGCTGTTTGCAGGAGCGTTGTCTATAACGATAATTTCGCGGTGCGGATAGTCGAGGGCGAGCAGAGCTTCCAGAGCGCCTTTGAGCAAATCTGTGCGATCGCGCGTGCAGATGACAACGGTAATGGACGGCAGGTGGCGATCCGCCACTGCTTCAGAAACAGCCCCGAACAGCTCTCCTAAACTCGATCGCACCAACTCTTTTCCTAACTGATCCACAATTGTTTGCCGCACTCGCTCAGCGGAAATTGTTTGTTCCCAGGGATTGTTACTAACAGAAGCCCAGCCCAGAGGCCGTCCCCGGTAGCGAACTAAAAAGCGAACTGCTTCGTATTGTTCGAGTTGCCGAATCGGATTCATCTGTTCGGTAAACTCAATTTCCATCACTTTTATTGCCATAACTTGCTCCGTAAAATTTTGCAACGGTAACTCGATCGAAAAATTTTGAGTTTTGGCTTTTAAGTTGGGGGTTGCTATTTCCCAATTTCCAACTTTTGAGGTTTGAGTTTTTGGTTTAACTTCCCCGAATTCAGTATATCTGCACGAAAAAAATATCTTCTACGGGCTGGTTTAGCTAAGGATAACGAGATATAAGCCATAAGGTGAAGGCACTCATCTGCCCGAATCATGTAATGTTTATTTGCACCTACCTACTTAGTTATTAATTGCTAACTCGTAACTTTCAAAACCAACTAAAGGTTTTTCTTCAAGCGTTTCAGCAGTGCGGGGCATACCGTTAACCGCGATCGCCCCCGCCAGCGGTTGAGCAAAGTGAAGCGCCAGAATCGATCGCAAGTGAGCGCCTCGCAGCGGTTCCGCGCCTGCTTGCGGAAAAATATGGCCGACTGCTAGTTGGTCGTAATACAGGTAAACCCCAGCAGGTCGTTCCGCATCCAGCAGACTTTCTGCAGCTTCCCAACCTTGCTGCAAATCAATGTTAATTTCATGTCCGCCCAAATCACCACGGGCCGGGCCTCCTTGCATAAAACTAGAAATAGCAGAGCGACTTTTTAGCTCATCAATCACACCCCGCAAATACCAATAACCGCGCAATTTTGCCCGCAACCACCGCCAAGTTCCCCGCATCCCCAAGCTTTCCAGCAAATCCAGAGATTTCCTGACTCCTACACCCAGCCCATCGACAACCGCCGGCCATAAAAACGCGATCGCCACCACAATCTTGTCTACCAAAAAATAAGGAGTTTCGTAGTCTTTTATTTGCAGCGTCGGTCTGAGTTCCGGGTGTCGGCGGCCGATCAAAACATCAGATCGCCCTTCCTGACGAGAGCGGCGGAAAGAGCGATCGAGATTATTAGTTTCGTGTTCGTAATGATAGCCCACAGCCTCCCCCGCTACAGCAAAAGGTACACCAGCTTTCAGCAAACGCACCCCAAACTCGTAATCTTCTCCGCCACAGTTCCCGAAAGCCGAATCAAAGCCATCGAGACGAGCAAACAGTTCTGCATCCAAAGAAAGGTTGCCGCTGAGCAAATCTTGATAAGTAAATCGGTGACCAGGTTGGCTCATCTGATAAAACTTCTCTTCCCACCACGAGCGCACTTCCACGTCAAAAAACCTAGTTTCTCCGTGCAACTTAGGCGGATAGGGCCCCATGACAGCCGCTCCCGGACGCAAAGAGTGAACCCGCGCATGGCTTTCCACCAAAGGTGGCAGCGCTTCGATATCGTCGTCGAGAAACAGCAGCAATTTCCCGGTAGCCGAAGCCGCTCCCGTATTGCGGGCGATGGCAGCACTCCGGCAATTTACCTCGATCGCCTGCAGTTTAAACTGAGCTTTGTAGTCTTGTAGCATTGCCAAAGTATCGTCAATGCAGCTATCTGCCACTACAATAACTTCGAGCAGGTCGATCGGATAAGTCTGCGATTGCAAAGCATCCAGAGCGCGCCGCAGCGAAGAACTTCGATTGTGGCTAGGAATAATTATGCTAACTGTTAGATTTTCCATATTTACATTACAACAATTAACTTCATCTGCATTTCATCTCCCTTCATCTGGCGTTAAAAATAATCTAAAAATCCCTATTCATTGCTCCCCTTAATTTTTTGTAACAACTTCCGAGAAGCAAAATAAGCCCTCGGCCCGCTAATGCAGCCCCGAAATTGAGCCCACAGCAAATCCCTCGGAACCGCATCCGGTTGCTTTCGCCAAGAAGCAATTAATTCAGGAATTTGCTTATACCGCAGCCATCCCCAAGCTAATAGAGGCACACTGAATTCTCTGTTGATTACAAACAGCCGCGTCCAGAAAGCATAGACTCCGATGCCGTAGCCTTGGAGCGTTTTTCGCAATTCTTCCCAAGTGCGCCGATGGCGGTGCCAGCTCAATGCTCTCGGCTCGTAGACAATGCAGTAGCCCGCGCGCAAAATGCGGGCAAAGAGTTCACAGTCTTCGCCACCCACCGTGGGCGTTCCCGCCCCCAAAGCTTCGTCAAACAGGCCAATGTAGTCGATAGAACTTTTCCGCAAAGCCATACTCGCCGAAACTCCCACAAGATGCACAATCAGAGGATTGCACTGCGCCCCATCAAAAACTCGGCGCTCAAATCCCCGCCCGTGCGGGCTGTACCACTCAAACCATTCTTGCGCTTCGGTTTCCAGTTCCAAGGGCATCACCAGCCCCGTGACGCACATAACTCGCGGATCGCTAAAATTCCACAAGAGCGATCGCAGCCAGTTCGGATCGGGGGCAGCATCGTCATCTGTAAACGCTACGAATTCGTGTTTAGCTTCGCGTAAAGCTCGGTTACGGGCAGCGCTGGAGCCTGGTACGTCTTCGCGCACATAGCGGACTTGTGGGTAATTTTTTACCAATTCCTTGGTAGCGTCCGTGCTGGGACAATTGTCAATTACTAAGTATTCCTGACCCTCGTCTGGGAGCTGCATCAGCGCGTCAAGAGTGCGCCGCAAATCTTCCGGGCGATCGCGTGTGCAAACTGCTACTGTGGCGATCGGCAATGCCTCCACCGACCCCCGCTCATCCCATTCTAGAGTGTCGTAGAGCCAGTTTTTCCACAAGTTGTCACCAGCAGCATTCATCAGTGTTTCCCGTAATTCGTCACCGCCAAGGTGGCCTCCGACTACGGGCAAAAGAGCTTGACCGATCGGTTTTCCGTGCAGTCGAATTAAAATCAAGGCTTTGCTGTAAGGCTCCTCAACCGTAATTTCTGGCGGGAGTTTGGAGATTTCCAGCTCAAGAATAGCTGTTGCCATTTTAGATTTTAGATTTTAGATTTTAGATTGCGAAAAAATCCTAAATACTCCGTATATTAGCGGATGTATTTTAGCAGCAATTGTTTTAGGGGAGAGCAACTTCTCAATGCCATACTTGTTGGCGATCGCGAATCAAACATAAAGCCTCCTTTTGTTATGGCTATTATTTATTTTAACTTTCGATTACCCGCTGATGTCAAGTTTTTTTTCTCCATAATATTTTTTATCAAAAACCTTCGCACCTTGATGCACGTGTCAATTGCAGCCGTTATTGGCGGTCGGCGCCCTCCCCATTCTCCCCATTAATACCAAATCTAAAAACCAGATTTTTTGATAAAACCCGGTTTGTGCGATCGCTCCTCATTTCAGCTTTAATTGCGATCGTATACTATTATCGAAAACATACCCAACAATTAAAGGAGAACATCTCATACTTGTAAAAACACTTCTTCTGGCTCCTTCCTTCTTTCTCTTTCGTTCTGCCTCCTGCCTCCTGCCTCAAAACTCCAATTTATAGCTGGGCTGCCCAAGTGAGATGCTCCCAATTAAACACTTAAACACTCTCGCCATTAAAACTTTCCCCAGTAGTAATTATTATAACCATCTCCAGCCCTTTGTGGTTCTTCCGTACTTAGTATGCTAAATCTTTAGAAAAATGCCAAAACAGCAAAGCTCGCATTTCAAGATTTTAAAAATTTCTCAAAGCAAATACACTGCGTTTTAACAGTTTTAATTTATTATTAATACCTTCAACCATTCCGTTGTTTGTTCTTTGTTCAAAATGTCCTACTACCTCCCCAAACCACCTTTTAATGGTGTTTACGATCTTTTTATAGTACGGCTCTGCCTTTTTCAACCAATCGATTATTTCTAATATTCCCGCACTTAAATTTTTACATTTGTCAAATAAAGCGTGAAATTCTTCTTTTAAGGAGTGCATAATTTTTACGAGTGGTAAGTCTGATTGCACTTGTAATAATTTTGCTTTTTCTTCCTCAGATAAGTAAGTTAGACTCGGCTTTGGTAGTGCTTTTATGTAAAGGATGGAGAAAATTGAGGCGGTTGAGTCGGTAGTGCTTTTATGTAAAGGATAGAGGATAATAGCTCTATGCCAATCTTTTGAGGAGTCTCATGATGAAACCCTAT
>NZ_JAUBTR010000200.1:0-1445 GCF_036705045.1 Microcoleus sp. BR0-C5 | reverse complement strand
CTGGTGGCGTTATCTGCGGGGGTGAAGGTGGCTGTCGGGGCTGTGGTGTCAGCGACGGTGGTGAAATTCCAAGCTGTTGTGCCTGTAGTGCCGGCATAATTGTTACCTGCTAAGTCTTTAATTGCACCGTCCGCAATTTCCACGTAGTAATCTATACCCTCAACTAAATTTGCTGTGGGATTAATGGTGACGCTACTGCCGCTAACTGTAACGTTGGCTGAGGTGACATCAATGGTTTCCACCACTGAGTTGTCGGAGACTTTCTTGATGACAATATTGCCGATGCCTTTTTGTACGGCTTCACTCAAGGTGACGACTAAATCAGCAGCAACTGCAACACTGGTGGCGTTATCTGCGGGGGTGAAGGTGGCTGTCGGGGCTGTGGTGTCAGCGACGGTGGTGAAATTCCAAGCTGTTGTGCCTGTAGTGCCGGCATAATTGTTACCTGCTAAGTCTTTAATTGCACCGTCCGCAATTTCAACGTAGTAATCTATACCCTCAACTAAATTTGCTGTGGGATTAATGGTGACGCTACTACCGCTAACGGTGACATTTGCTGAGGTGACATCAATGGTTTCCACCACTGAGTTGTCGGAGACTTTCTTGATGACAATATTGCCGATGCCTTTTTGTACGGCTTCACTCAAGGTGACGACTAAATCAGCAGCAACTGCAACACTGGTGGCGTTGTCTGCGGGGGTGAAGGTGGCTGTCGGGGCTGTGGTGTCAGCGACGGTGGTGAAATTCCAAGCTGTGGCGCCTGTAGTGCCGGCATAATTGTTACCTGCTAAGTCTTTAATTGCACCGGCAGCAATTTCAACGTAGTAATCTATACCCTCAACTAAATTTGCTGTGGGATTAATGGTGACGCTACTGCCGCTAACTGTAACGTTGGCTGAGGTGACATCAATGGTTTCCACCACTGAGTTGTCGGAGACTTTCTTGATGACAATATTGCCGATGCCTTTTTGTACGGCTTCACTCAAGGTGACGACTAAATCAGCAGCAACTGCAACACTGGTGGCGTTATCTGCGGGGGTGAAGGTGGCTGTCGGGGCTGTGGTGTCAGCGACGGTGGTGAAATTCCAAGCTGTGGCGCCTGTAGTGCCGGCATAATTGTTACCTGCTAAGTCTTTAATTGCACCGTCCGCAATTTCAACGTAGTAATCTATACCCTCAACTAAATTTGCTGTGGGATTAATGGTGACGCTACTGCCGCTAACTGTAACGTTGGCTGAGGTGACATCAATGGTTTCCACCACTGAGTTGTCGGAGACTTTCTTGATGACAATATTGCCGATGCCTTTTTGTACGGCTTCACTCAAGGTGACGACTAAATCAGCAGCAACTGCAACACTGGTGGCGTTATCTGCGGGGGTGAAGGTGGCTGTCGGGGCTGTGGTGTCAGCGACGGTGGTGAAATTCCAAGCTGTGGCGCCTGTAGT
>NZ_JAUBTR010000126.1:0-10156 GCF_036705045.1 Microcoleus sp. BR0-C5 | reverse complement strand
TAATCTCTTCAGGCTTGAATTTTTAAATTTTATAACCATCAATTCTATTTAAAGACCTGCGGAATGTGGGTTCTAAAGGAAGATAGGCAACATAAACTCTGGCGTCGTTGATTTGAGTCAGCACAATGCCCGTTTTTTGATAAACCATCTCGCGGGCTACATTTGCCAAATTAGCATCTGCTGACTCTAAAAGACTGGGAGCCGAATTGTCGATATTTCCGATTAATCGAGCGTCGGGATGCACAATCGGCACTCCTTGAGAATTCAGAACAAAAGCATAAGTTCCGGGGCCATATTCCAGCTTTCTTATTACTTGGGCAATTCGGTCGATGCTAATGACGCCGTTCATTACGCCGATCGGCTTTTGTGCTGTTTTATCAATAGAATTTACCGAATTTGACCACACGGGAGCCGAAATGGGAACAATACTTTGTTTTTTGAGCGTGCGAGAAATGGTAGGATCTGAAACATAGACTTCCCCAGCCATTGCCTTTTTAAAGTGTTGGCGATCGCTCACATTAATCAACGCTCTGCCCACTTTTGTGGTGAAATAAGAACCGTCGGGATCAATTAATGCCAAGTGCTGGAATTCTTGCAGTCGAATTACTTCGGATTTTAAATAAGGCTCTGCCACTGACCAATTCATCGAACGAACCGGAGGAGTGTGGGCGAGGATTTCGATCTCAGCCTTTCTAGTGCCGAGCCAGCGATCGATCTTGTGGGCCCGCTCCCTAACTTCTAACAAAGCATTTCGCTCGCTTTTGGTGATAATCAAGCGGCGAACGCTTTGATAGCTGATACAACCAGTGATGCTAGCTGCCATAATTGTTACGCCCAAAATTAACAGCGCAGTTTTGTAGGGAAGATAGTATTCGCCCTTTAATCCCGCTGGCAATAGTCGAGTTAATTTCCACCACTTTACTCTCGCAAAGCTTCGCATGGTTTGACCAATTTGTGAGATTGAAATCCTGAGCTCACCTACTATCTACTCGCCCGCCTGCCAGTAGTCTTAAACTACTAGCATTCAATAATTGCGGGGATTTTTTAATTTCCCCCCCCCCGAACGGCTTCTATCGTTTCCGGTTGCACGGGAATGATATAAAGGACACGGCAGTGCCGTTTCCCTACCCAGATTAATTGTAGGGACACGGCACTGCCGTGTCGAAAGCGGTGGGTAACATTAATTCCGATGCTACCCGATTTTATATCACTTTGTTAAACAGGAATAATATTATACCACTTTTTTGACAAATTAAAAACTTTCATCAACTACTTAATTATTTTTTACTGTCGTTAATAATTAATGTTATTGAGGTGATGTGAGCAGTAGACTTTTTAGGTTGAGATGTTTGGTGTGTGTCTTAATCAATAGTCCTGACTGTTTTTACTTCGTAGTCTGAAACCCTAGATTTTCCGTTGATAGTTCGATTGCTGAATCGCCTTGAAACCCTTATTCTACGGTTGGTAATCAAAAACTGTCAGCAGTATTGCTTGATAACGAAATATTAAAAGTTTTTCGTTCATTATTAATGAAGGAAAAACTTGTTAAATCTTTAATTTATATCTCAACAATCAAAACTATTTTCGGTGCATCCGCTGGCTGAGGCACTGCCAAATTGCCCCAGTTGCGCGATTTGTTTAAAGAACCTTGTGAGTGTGTTCGTGCTGTTTTACATTGTCTTCAGTGCGAATGATGCGCTCGGAGTTGAGCACCCTTTTGCGTTCTAAGGAATAAGTAAAGTCGTTGCGAACTGTTCCCAAGGGAATGTGAAGTTGAGCTTGGGGGCGGATTTTGTAAGTGCGGGCAGCGGCGATCGCCCGAAAGCCAAATTCTTCGCTAAACTGAGATGATGTCGGGAATTCTGGCAACATTTTGGGTGTTTCGCCGTCGAGCACTGCTCCCAAAGTCGTCCCGCAAATCATTAAATAGGATGTGGGAATTCCCTTCACAATTGCTTCTAAAGCTGCTGAGGGAATAGCTTCGATTACTTGCACTTCAAAAACTTCGCCTTCTTCTTTGATGAAGCAGGTAGCTACACCGACTGCTATGTAGTCGTCGGTGCAGAGATCGGGAGCGTTGGGATAAACTGTTGCAGTCGTCATAAGAAAAGCTTGGTAGTGTGGAAACCGGGAACGAGAAATTATATCATTTCCGGTAACACCGGAATGATGTTGACTGTTGACTGTTGACTGTTGACTGTTCACTGTCAACAGTCAACCGTCAACTCGAATTTACTATTCCGATGCTAACGGATTTGATATTAAGCGATTTTAGATTTTAGATTTTAGATTTATTCCACGGTTTTTTTCGGGGATTTTACGTGAAAAATCTCAAACCGCCTGTTCTAAACCTAAAATTTTTTGGTTAAGCTCCAAGGAGCCGATCGCACGATTGTGTCGATCGTACCACATCAAGGTAGATGCCGGATGATTCGGCAAGGATTCCCCGCCGCCACGACGTTTGCGGGAATATCTTTGACAACAACACTGCCTGCGCCGATCGTGCTATTGTCGCCAATAGTGACTCCTGGACAAATAATACTGCCGCCACCAATCCAAACATTATTGCCAATATTAATTTCAGCGGCGATTTCTAGGCCAGAAAGCCTTATTTCCGGGTCTGTGGGGTGAAGAGCGGTGTAAATTTGTACGTTGGGCCCACACAGCAAATTTTCGCCAATGTTAACTCGATTGCAGTCGAGAATCACGCAGCCAAAATTCATGTACAATCCGTTTCCCGCATAAATATTACTGCCGTAGTCGCAGTAGAAAGGTGGCTCGATTTCAACTTTTGGGCCAACTGCACCGAACCATTCTGCGAGAATTTCTAACCGTTTGTCTGGTTCGTCTTCGCGGGTAGAATTGTAGGTTCGGGCGAGGCGGCGGGCTCGCTGGCGATCTAAAATTAATTGCTCATCAGCAGCTAAATACAATTCGCCGGCGAGCATTTTTTGTTTTTCGGTTTTTTCCACAGTTTTTTCCAAGGTAAGAATCGGCGGTTTCAACCGCTACTTCACCAACGAAATTCATCTCTAAGAGACTGAAGAATAATGTAGGGTGCGCTAGGCGCACCTTACCGCTATAATTAGCGCGTCAGCTCATTTTTTTGAGGTGGCAGCATACATTTAGGGTTCAGGTTTTGACTGCAAACAAACAGCTAAATCCAGATTGGCTAATTTCTCAAAAGCTCGATCGATCGATCCTTTTCCCCGCAAAAAACCAGTATTTGCACCGGGACAAATATATTGTAAAGTTTCTGGCGAAAATCGATCGATAATTGACTTCACGCTGTTAATTTGCCTAGGCCAGTGAAAAGTTTTTGCTGTCAACAGCGGTACTGGGGCGGCTTCTCGGTTGGGGAGCAAGTGCCTACCCGAAAACAGCACTCCACCGCTGCCACTATGATAAAGGCAAGAGGAACCAGGAGAATGGCCAGGAGTCCAAAATGCTTTGATTCGATCGCTCACAACAAATTCTCGCTCAAAAACCGTCACCTTCAAACCCGGCAGTAAATAAGCTTCCTGCTCTTGAATCAGGATCTCGCACCCCGTGGCTTCCTGAATCTCCCGCGCCTTGGCGATAGCGCCACGGTGGGTGAGAAACAGCAGTCGCACGCCGCCGTGTTCCCGCAAAAATGTTTGGTTAATCTCATCCCAAGCGGGACAATCCACCAGGATGTTAGTTTGGTTTTCTACAATGAAATAGGCTGTTGCACCCAGGGTATCCCGGTTAGGGGGGAAAGCCAGGATATTGTCGAGCACGGGCCTGGGTTGTTTGGAGACTGAACTCTGTTGTTTCAAGGAAGTATTTCAGAAGGGAATGGGATAAATATTATGTTCTTTTTACTATGGTTGTTCGTATTGGGGCTGATATCGTACTTCTTGTTGCAAAACGGCACCAGCCGCATCACCAGGACTCCGATATGGCTGCTGTGGCTGGTAATGATGGCGCCCGCGCTGATTTGGACTGGTTGGATGTTAGTTTACGGCACCAGCAAAACTGTACCGCCGGAGTTGGTAATTATACCTTTTCTGGTTTGCCCTTTTTTGTATTGGTTTTTGGTACAGTTGGGGCGCAAGAAAATTACCGCCGAAACTGCAGAGCAGGTAGCAGACTCGGAGACTGAACCTGTAAAGCCAAAACCGCCCGTGCGCCCAATCAATGCAGCAGAAGAAGCGAGTTTGCGCGATTGTTTTCCTTGGTCAATTTACTTTTTGCGAGATTTGGAATTTCGGCCACAGGCTGTAATTTGTCGCGGACAGTTGCGAACCAACCCGGAGGCGGCTTATCTGGCGATTCGGGAGAATGTGGAGAGGCTTTTTGGCGATCGCTTTTTAGTAGTATTTCAAAATAGCCTGAGCGGTCAACCTTTTTTTGCTATAGTTCCCAATCCCAGCCACCAATCAGGGGAAACTCCTGTCCAAACCGAATCTGTAACCCGGCCATTTTTCGCCTTAGCTTTGCTGCTGATCACGGTGTTTACGACTACGCTTGTAGGGGCGCGACTTGCCGGAGTTACTGAACAAGCTTTGCAGTCCAACCCATCAATGTTGTTGCAGGGTTTGGCTTACTCGCTGGCTCTAATTACAATTTTAGCAATTCACGAATCCGGCCACTATTTAGCTGCCAGATTTTACCAAATTCGCACGACTTTGCCTTATTTTATTCCGATTCCTTTTTTCTTAGGAACCTTTGGGGCTTTCATTCAAATACGGAGTCCAATTCCCAACCGCCGAGCTTTATTTGATGTTAGCATTGCCGGCCCCCTTGCGGGTTTAGTGGCGACAGTGCCATTATTAATTTGGGGTTTGAATCATTCGACTATTGTACCGCTGTCTGACAAGTCGGGAATGTTAAATTTTGACTCTTTCAAACCGAGTTTTTCGCTGCTGATGACTTTGTTGAGCAAGTTAACCTTGGGTGGTGCTTTCAATGCGGAAACTGCGATCGATTTGCATCCAGTAGCGGTGGCGGGTTATTTGGGTTTGATCGTGACGGCGTTTAATTTGATGCCGGTGGGACAACTCGACGGCGGGCACATTGTACACGCGATGTTCGGCCAGCGAGCGAGTATGGCGATCGGGCAAGTTGCTAGACTTTGTATGCTGCTGCTTTCTTTTTTGGAACAGGGTTTGCTGCTGTGGGCGATTATTTTGTTTTTCACACCACTAAACGACGAACCGGCGTTGAATGATGTCAGCGAATTAGATAATCGGCGGGATTTTTTGGGGCTAATGGCGATCGGGCTTTTGTTAATGATTTTGTTACCCGCGCCCAGGGTACTCCTTGAGTGGTTAAATGTTTAGAAGGAAGAGGGAAGTTCGGCAACGAGCAATGTACGGGATTTCAGTTGACAGTTGACAGTTGACAGTTGATAGCGACCTCTCCCGGTCAGGAAGAGGATTGGAGTAATGAATATTCTTCTTTTAATTTCTCCCGCTTATGGGACAGGCTTTAAACCAATTCTTTCTGGTAACGGATAGAAGAAAGAGGGCAGAATGATTGAGTTATCGGGCGAGAGAAAGAAGAGGAAAGAAGGAAGAAAAGAGAGGTTTACCAATTCTGCAAGGGTTGCTATAGCGGTTATCAAAAAAGTGGGGTCTGCCCTATGCCCTATGCCCTATGCCCATCGTACTTACGATTTCTCAACTCGCTTTCTATCTCGAAGTAATCTTTATTTTCACCGACTGATTAGAGAAATATGCCTTACAAATCCTTTACTTTCCACCAATTAAAAGATCTGTTTGGATTGGAGCCGTCACTCAGTCCTATTCTCAGTGCCAAGGTTATGCCTTTAGAACCTTCGGCATGGCTTTGGAGAACCCTCGAAATTAGTTCTAACACTGCTGTTACAACTGCAAAAGAACGTTCGGAACGGATTATTTCTCCTATTTTGTTAGAATCTAGAGAAAGGAACAACAGACAATTTTCTCTTTTTTCTGGTTGGTCATTTGATGTAGATGTTGAGCGGGGATTGCATGGAGAATGCGACTTTATACTGTCTTCCGTGCCGTTTGATTTGGAAATTAAATTTCCGGTTTTTGCATTGAGAGAAACGAAAGGTGGAGAAATAGAATCTTGTCTGCCACAGTGTGCCGCACAAATGGTAGCTGCTCAGCTATTTAACGAACGCGAACACAATTCCCTACCTGCAGTATATGGCTGCGTAACTACTGGCGTTGTCTGGCGGTTTCTTAAATTAGAAGGAAATAATTTAATTGTCGATCCTGATGTTTATTGTCTAGATAATGTTCCTATGATTTTAGGTGTTTTGCAAACAATAGTTCATTTATGCCAATAATTTAACGACTATAATAAAATAGTTTGGGAGTGGTATTTTGCGTGAACCCTAGAAACTTAATTAGATTTTTAACCAGATGCGAGACCGAAAAAGTTTGACCGCCAATTAAATAATATAGCTGTACAAATGATCGCAATGACTCCAGAACAAATAGCGCTAATTCCGATTTATCGCGAGAAGTGGCGAGAAATTGGACTTTCGATCGCACCGATCGATCGCCCGCAAGCGACAGCGGCCATCCATACCGCCTACAACATCATCGGTTGTCCTGAACCGGAAATTATTTTCTGTGACAGCCATTACCTAGCTTTGCAAGCAGTTGAACCGCTAAGGATACGCGATTCGGGTCTGGGAATGGCCAGCGAAATCAGAAACAAAATTCATAATGAATTGTACGATATATTAAGAAGTCAACTCGGCAGGAAATTAGAAAATAAGATTTACAGCAAACTCTATAATCCCCTGTACGCTCAACTCATGAATCAACTCCACCTTCATGTTAAAGACGAAGTTTACGTCAAATTAGCAAGGAAGTTGGGCGGAAGATTTCAGAGATTCCTGATCGATCAGGCTTATCATAATAACAGCATAGTTTCCGAACTGTCAGCCTGTCACGGAAGTTGGGTGGATTTTTGTATTGGCGTGTTAAATTTGGAGTACGATCGCCCTTTATACTCAGCCTTTAAATCTTTAGTGGAACACTGCGGCTGGATTTACCCGTTTGAGAAAATTTGCTTTGTGTGCGATCGCCCGATCCAACTTCATTTTGATAGCGAATATTTGCTCCACGCCGAAGGTCAACCAGCGGTTGAATTTGCTGACAAGTTCAGTGTATACTCTTATCGTGGCGTCCGACTGCCGGAAATAATCGGTCAAGCTCCGCCCCAATCTTGGCAAGCTTCATGGCTGTTAACAGAACAGAATGCCGAAGTGCGGCGAGTTTTGATTCAGGCGATCGGCTATCCGAGAATGTGTCAAGAATTGCAAGCAACTGAATTGGATATTTGGCAAGAATATACTTTGTTGAAAATTGAGAATAATATTGACATAGAGCCAATTTATGTGTTAAAGATGACTTGTCCGAGTACGGGACACCTTCACGCTTTGCGAGTGCCGCCAAAAGTGCGATCGGCTCTCGATGCAATTCGCTGGGTAAATTGGGGAACTAATCCAGGAGATTTTGCAGTGCAAACGTGAACCTATCTATTCTACTATTTTATTGATTAGTACAATAGCTCGGATAATCTACTCAAATAAGGAACTAGCTATGAATATTTTTGTACTTTCTTCACGGGCTTTAGCCTCAAATGTATCCTGGGACCCTGTTTTTGAATTAGAAAATATTGTTGTACGAACCTGCAACGCACAACTTTTGGTACCATCGGCCCGCGATGTAATCCAGTGGTCATCCACACTTTATCCGCTAGTCGGTCGAATAGTCCGTAAAGTTGTTAAGTCTACTACAGGTGTATATAATTTACCACTTTTACCTCAATTGTCGGACAAACCCAATGTTTTACTGATTATTGGTTTAGCAGGAGCAAATCTGGAACTCCTCTCAAGTATACCTAAGTGGAGGGAGCGTTTTGATGTTGTCATCGCTTATATTTTCGATTCTTGGGCACCTGAAATTTATTCAAAAAATGTCTATCATTTAGATCATTTATTCGTGGCACTTCCAGAAATTATAGATGAACTGAAAAAACGTTTTGGTATACCAGTATCGCTGATCCCTTTTGCTGCTGATGTTCTAGATCAGGGTTCGTGTCAACTCAAGCGTTCAATAGATTTAACAAGCTTCGGGCGGATACCTTCACAGTATGACACTGTGTTTTTAAATAAATTCAATCAACCTGGTTCCGAACAAATTTACTTTAAATCTACGCCCAGAACAGCAGAGAAATTTCCGAAATTGCCTTACGAAATGCGTAGAGACGAGCCAGATACTCGGCTGCTATTTCACATTCTCAGACATAGCAAACTCACCTTGGCATTTGACACTCTCTATCCTGGTATGCGTCGGTTTCCTTACTCGTTTATTACACTGCGTTGGTTTTATGGTACTGCGACTGGCGGTGCGGTAGTTGGGAAGCGTCCAACTACACCTCTAATGGATGAGTTGATGAATTGGGAAGATGCTACTATTGAGTTGCCCGATGACCCGCAAAAAAGTGTTGAATTCATTAATGAACTTTTACAGGACGAGGTGAGGCTTAATTCTATATACAAACGCAACTATGTTGAGAGTTTAGCCCGTCACGATTGGAGGCATCGGATTCAAAGTATGCTGGAAGCCGTGAAAATTCCTCTACCGCAGGGACTGCTGGAAGAATTGTCACAGATGAAGATGATTCATGAAAAAATGGTCAGCCGATTTTAGATTTTGGATTTTGGATTTTGGATTGGAGAATTACTCCCCTCCTGAGTCTGCGAAGGAATGAATCGGCAAAACCCGGGACTAAATTGCTTGATTGCCATGCCAGAGCTGATTGTAGAGAAATAAAAGTGATAGATTTGAAGGGGATTCCGATCGACTTTTCCGTGGATTTCTTCACCGCGCTAATTGGCAATACTTTGTTCGCGGTTTCCAGCGGAACGGAGTAGAGATGACTTAGTTTTTTCTATTGTTAGAAGCAACTTAATCATTTGAAAACCCAGCCAGTCTTTATAGGGAATTTTACATCGATTCGTATTGATAAATAAGAAGTCACAGGTATCCATGTCAGGGAACAGGTATGAAAAGGGAATGCAGATAAAACCCAATCTTTTTAACCTGTTGGTAATTTTGTTAACTTCCTCAGTGCTAATAGAACCTGGCACAAAATCGTGAAACTCTATAGTGATCTGCTTAACATTGCAGAGCGTGGCATCCCTAGTTGAGTTAAAAACGGCTTCTTCAGCACCTTCAATATCTATCTTCAACAAATCAACTAACTCGATTCTCTGGTTGTTCAGAAAAGTTTCTAAAGTGATACCATCCACTGATATCTCTCCCTGAAGGCCGTAGACACTAGCAGCTTCTTGACTAATACTGTTACATTCTCGATTATCTGAAGTATATATTTTTAAGGGTTCATTGGGAGCATGTCACTTTTGCAGTGAGCAATTATACTTATGCAGGTTTTCGCTGATTACCAATTAAGCCGTTCAAGTAAGCACAACTCGGAGCTAATACTTGTCCTACATGTTCTGATTTCCAACTAGCTCCTGATATTTTAATTCGTCTGGCTATTTGCTTAATGCCTGATTCTACCGCTCCCGAACCAATAGAACAGATGCCATCAAGAGAGAAAACTTCATAGTTGATAATCCTTTCTTTGTGCTTTTCTAAATATTTGCAAAAATTCACTGCTGATTTGTTCTTGAGCTTTGTAAATAGAGCTACCGCACTCTCTACATTCCCTTTCCACAAGTAGGCTTCGGCTTGCTTGAGTCGCTTAATTGAACCGCCTACTTTCTGAAGATTTTCAGTGAGATGATACCAATCGAGAATTTCTCTTCTCTCCTGTTCACAAGTGATTTCCTTAAATATATTCCACACTCCATCATGTCCATCACCTAGGCAAGTTACAGGTTTTGCTAGCGGTTGTTTATTTGCCCAATCAATGATGATATCATTTTGATTGAAACTAGCCACTATACCAGCTTCCGACACAATTGCTTTATAGTCTTTCCATTCAGATTTTTGCCCTTTAGGTACCCTCAGTCGTACTTTTCCACCATCTGCACTTAGCTCTGAAATATCTTCTGTTGATATCGGTTCGCTGAAGTCTTGATCATGTACTAATATGAGTTGTGTTTTAGCCGGAACAGTCACTCCCGTTAGATACTTAATATCTTGGGCGGCATGCTTAT
>NZ_JAUBTR010000199.1:0-1458 GCF_036705045.1 Microcoleus sp. BR0-C5 | reverse complement strand
ACCCGCCCCTTGTATCTTAAAAGAGTCAGGCGATAGATCGCTACGTCAGTCAGTTGATCGAGCCGTCAATCAGGCGCTCGCTACGTCAGTGAGCCGATCGAGCTGTCAAACAGGCGATCGAGCTGTGCATCAGGCGATCGAGCTGTGCATCAGGCGATCGAGCTGTGCATCAGGCGATCGTAGCGCTAGGAAGGTAAATATAAAGAAACAAGGAAAGTTTCTTACTAAGGTGCAAGTTTCAGTAGAAAGTGCTGTTTAAGGACATCAGAAATCGGTGAAGTTGGCCCGCCCCTTAGACTGCATAAGTCTCTTGTGTAGATAAGCTCCCATTACTGATGACAGGCTCACACAAAACTGGACAGTATCTTAGGCTCTCGGCATCGCCCTTGAAAGCCTGCATTCACAAGGTTAGTATTCAATTGCCTGTCAGGTTCTTTTATAAATCGGAGTACATCGGGAGCCAAAAATGACATCAACAGTCTTAGGTATAGACATCAGTAAAAGAGACTTTCATGTCTCATTACTGAAAGCAGGCCGTGCAACTAAACCCAAAATATTCACTAACAATATTCAAGGGTTTGAGAGTTTACATAACTGGCTTCAACAACAAAGTGTAGTCGAACTCCATGCTTGCCTGGAAGCTACTAGCATCTATGGAGAAGCCTTAGCAGAATTCCTTGATGGGGCTGGATTTCAGGTTAGTATCGTCAATCCGGCTCGTATTAAAGGGTTTGCTAAAAGCGAACTCCTACGAACTAAAACTGACTCCGTAGATGCGGCATTGATTGCTCGTTTTTGTGCAGCGATGAAACCATCTCTATGGACACCAACTGCGCCCGAAGTCAAAGAATTACAAGCCCTGTTGCGACGGCTCGAATCTGTGATTGAAATGACGGCTCAAGAGCAGAACCGTCTGGAAACAGCTACGCCAACTGTTGCCGGTCTTACACTGGCACATTTGGAGTATCTAAAAGAGCAACAAAAACTGATTAAAAAACTCATTAGTGACCATTTTGACCAGCACCCACATTTAAAACAACAGCGTGACCTCTTGACCTCAATTCCTGGAATTGGTGAACAGACAGCATCCGTATTGTTAGCTGAAATTCGTGATGTTTCCGATTACAACAATGCCCGTCAATTAGCGGCTTATGCGGGTTTAACACCCTGTGAACGGAGTTCTGGGACTTCGGTTAAAGGCAAAACTCGTTTGTCCTGCACCGGAAACGTCCGACTGCGAAAGGCGTTGTATATGCCTGCGGTAGTGGCGATGCGTCACAATCCGTTACTCAAGGCTATGAGTGAGCGATTATTGGGTCGCGGAAAGGTCAAAATGCAGGTGATTGGTGCCTTGATGAGGAAGTTGGTGCATTTGGCTTTTGGGATTTTAAAGTCCCAAAAGCCTTTCGACCCCAATTATTTGACTGCTACCCCTTGACAGGTCAAGACAGTATCTAC
>NZ_JAUBTR010000125.1:0-10245 GCF_036705045.1 Microcoleus sp. BR0-C5 | reverse complement strand
TCATTAGTCATTAGTCATTAGTCATTAGTCATTAGTCATTAGTCATTAGTCATTAGTCATTAGTCATTAGTCATTAGGGTGCGCGCTGTGAACCTCATCCCTCAAACCAGTCATTAGTATGGTGCGACGCTATCGGCCATCTGGTTGGGATCTCGAAAATCTCGCAGCGACGCACCCTACAAGATATTGGTACAAAATGTAAACTGAAACAAAAATTAGGAGTCCCAAATGTTAGATCACAACACTAGCGAATCTCAATTTGAGGCGATCGACAATTTTCACAAAACCCAAGAATCAGATATTCGCAAATCTGATAGTGGTGACAAGAGACCAACTCAAACGCGCATTCGCATTCGTATTCCTAAAGAATACCATCAGGAACCTGTAATCTCTAACCTGATTTCTGAATACGGTTTGACGGTGAATTTTAATGCTGCTTTGTTGGGTGTTAAAACTTTAGATGACGGTTGGTTTGACTTGGAACTTAACGGTACAAGTAAACAGATTGAAACTGCTCTGATTTATCTCAATGATTTAGATGTGGAAATCTGGAGTAATTCCAATGATTCCGATGAAGAAACTTGGTAATTAGTGAGTCTTGGACGCACTCAAATGGCAGAGGAGTTAATATTCTGGACTGTCCGCCTAATTTTAATTTTTTGAGTCAGTTTATTGATTCTAATAGTCTCCCGGAATGTTACTCATAAGTCAGCCTATCTCTGCCTGATAAATAACATTTATCAAGGTTCTCGTGAGGAATGCAAGCCTTCATAAAACTCAGAAAACTTGCATTCCTCCCTACCAAGCAATTTGAGTGGAGTTGTTCGTTAGCGAAGCCCTCGAAGAGGATCGCACATACAGATCATTCAGCAGCCACCAACTACCAAATAACACCAGCTTACAGCTAATAACCGTGACTGATGACTCTTGATTAACAAATATCGATCGTCATCAGTTAACTATTCGATTGACAATTTTTATAAAATCTGGTCTTTTCTTCATCTCTGGTATATCAATAAACAGCGCGCACGTCTTCTCCAACATTGTTGTAACAGCCGGAACAATATCCCCCTTTAAAACTTCTAAACAATCACACTAACTCAGTTAGGGCATGGTGCATAAAAAAAATTTTTTGTCAATATTCCCTTTAGGTTAAATTAGGGGCGATCCTCTTCGAGGGCTTCGCCAACGACTCTCATCCGCGCTGGAAAAAGATCGATCATTGCTGCGGTTGGTTTGTGATATGAATTTGATGTGTGCGTGTACCAGGAGAATTTGAACGTGGAACTCTATCAAGAACGGAAACACCAGATAGTTTTTGCAGATTCACAAGTTAAAGATTGCGAAAGTTTAACAGAAACGGTCAATCCCGATACAGAAATTGTTATTCTCAATGCCGATCGCGACGGCATCGAGCAAATCGCCGAAACACTTAAACAGCGGAAAAACATTGCAGCCGTCCACATTTTGTCTCACGGCGCAGCAGCCAGCTTACAACTGGGAGCGACAGAACTAAATCTGTGCAACATTGAAAGCTACCGCAATTATTTAGAAAAATGGTTTGCTTTGCCAGCAGCCGAAGCAAACTCGAACTCTTCAATTACAGCTAAACCCGAAATTCTACTTTACGGTTGCAACGTCGCCGCCACAGAAGCCGGTGTCGCCTTCGTCCAAAGGCTGAGCCAGCTCACCGGGGCAAATATTGCCGCTTCCGATAACTTGACTGGGAATGCTGCGTTGGGTGGAGACTGGGAACTCGAAGTAACTACTGGCAACATAGAAACACCTTTGGCATTTTCGGCAGAGGCGAGGGAAGCTTACAGTGGCGTACTGGCTGACTTGAACCAAACGACTGGCGACTTTAACGGACTGGTAAATGCCATCAATGTTGCCAACATCAACAGTGGCATTGACACGATCACTCTCACTGCCGATATTACCCTCGCAGGGCAATTGCCGAGAATTACCGACACCACCACTATTGTTGGCGGTGGTTTCAAGATCAGCGGCAATAACAACCGTGCCTTCGTAGTTGATAACACAACATTTAACATCTCAAACCTCACCATTGATTCCGCAAAAGCAGTAGGCAACGCGGGAACCACCGGTGGTGGTGGCGCTGCGGGCTTAGGTGGCGCACTTTTTATCAACAGCGGTACAGTCACAGTTGACAGAGTTACTTTTTCTAATAACTCTGCCGTTGGCGGTGCAGGTGCGGCGGGGAATGGTGGCAAGGGTGGTAGCGCGGATTTGGCTACTGTTTTTCGAGGCACACCCGGTGGAAATGGAGCAAATGGCCGCGACGGTCGTCCTAGCTTTGGCGGAAATGGAGAAAATGGCGAACCGGGTACTGCCGGTGGAGCTGGCAGTCCTGCCGGTAATGGTGGTACAGGTGGTAATGGTGGTACAGGTATTGCAACTTTCTCTGGCGGTACTGGCGGTACTGGCGGCATTGGTGGCGCTGGTAGCGTTGTCGGTAGTGGCGGCGGTGGTGGTGGTGCCGGTGGCGGTGGCGGTGCTGGGGGTGGTGGTACTCAAGGTAATGGTGGCAATGGCGGTGCTGGCGGTGCTGGCACCTTTGGTGGCGGCGGTGGTGCTGGCGGTACTTTTGGTACAGGTGCGGCGCCTGGTGCTATCGGCGCTGGCGGCACTGGCGGCTTCGGCGGCGGTGGCGGTAGTGGCAATGGTGCAAGCGCAGGGGGCACTTTTGGCGGTGCAGGTGCTATTGGCTTTGGTGGCGGCGGTGCAGGTTTAGGCGGCGCGATTTTTGTTGGCGGTGGCACTTTGACCATGACCAACAGCACCTTATATAGCAACACAGTTACGGGTGGCAATGCTGGTAATGTTGCCGCAGGTGCCGGTCAAGCTGCTGGTGGCGCAATTTTCGTCAACTTAGGTGCTACAGCTACCCTCACTAACAACACGATCGCTTATAACTCTGCAACAGCCGCGACAGTTGGCACACCGGCTAGTCTGATTGCTAATGCCGGAGGAATTTACAACAACGGCGGTACAGTTTCAGTCAAAAACACGATCGTCGCTGGCAACGTTGCTACTACCAACACAGATGTTACCGGGACATTCACCGGGAACAACAACCTAATTGGGGTTCTCGGCAGTAGCACTGGTTTTACAGCGACTCAGCAACTAACCGGTGCTTTGACAAATGTATTAGCACCAGTCAGCTCTGCCGGATTGAATGGCGCAACGGCTCCGGCTCCTTTCACCCTTGCCCTAGTTGATAACAGCCCGGTCACAACTAGCACTAACCAAGCCATTGGCGGTGGCAACAGCGCCGACGCAACAGCGGCCGGTTTAACTACTGACCAACGCGGTACAGGTTTCCCTAGGAAAATCGACAATACTCTTGTCAGCAAACCTAGTGTTGACATCGGTGCTTACGAGTACGGCCCTGTGGTCGTGGGTCAGAAATTCAACGACCTTAACGGGGATAGCCTGCAAGGTGCCGCGGCAACTGAACCAGGTCTAGGCGGCTGGACTATTACCGCAGGTACGAAGACTAATGTAACATCTGCGGTTGCTGCCACTCTCGGCCAATACACTCTCACGGATACTAAGGCCAATACAGCGATCGCAGAAACGTTACAAACCGATTGGGTGCAGACTTTGGCACCAACGGTGACGACTGGTACTGCTGATGTTACCGGTGCTAACTTCGGCAACTTCCAACTGACATCGATCGCAGGCAAAACCTACACCGATGTCGCCGGCAACAAAGTCTTAGACCTTCCCACCGACACCACATTAAACGGCGTCACGGTCACTTTATACAAAGACACCAACAACAACAACACGCTAGAAGTCGGCACAGATACGGTTGTGGGCACTCCACAAACCACTGCAGGAGCCGGAGATTACACATTCGCGGATATAGGCCCCGGCAATTACCTGATACAAGCCACTGCCCCAGCCAACTCCACTATCTCTTTCCCCGCTGCCGCACTTCCCGTTACCGCCCTAAGCGGTACTGCCGTCACCGGTCAAAACTTCGGCATTTTCCAAAACATCACCGTTAGCGGCACCAAATTCACCGACCTCACAGGCAACGGCTTCTCTGCTGACGACACCCCCCTCAACGGCACTACCATTCGCTTGTTCAAAGATACTAACGATAACAGCACTTTAGATAGCGGTGATGCGGAAATCGCCTCTCAAGTTACCGGGACAGCGCCAGCGGCTGCTGGGACGTACAGCTTTGCCAACGTCGGCTCCGGTCGGCACTTTGTGAGAGAAGACGTAGCGACTGGTTTCTCACAAACCGCCGGCCCGACTTCCTATACAATTAACCCGGTCAGCGGCACAAACATTACGGCTCAAGACTTTGGCAACTTCCAACTAGGCAAAATCAGCGGGATCAAATTTAATGACCTCAACAAAAATGGCATCCAAGATGCGCCAGAAGAACCACCGCTAGGAGGCTGGACAATCTACCTGGATGCCAACAATAACGGCACCTTCGATGCTGATGAAGAAAGCGAAATCACCGATGCTACGGGTCAGTATGAGATCGACGACCTTACAGTCGGCACTTATACAGTGCGGGAAGTGCCACAAACAGGCTGGACGCAAACTCTACCCCCCGTCAACCCAGCCACCCCTACTCTTTCCGGCGCGTTTACGATCGCCGTCACCAGCGGCACCGACTCCCAAAACAACAACTTTGGCAACTTCAAGCCCAATAGCATCAGCGGTGTGAAGTTCAATGACCTCAACAACAACCGGGTACAAGATACCGGGGAACTAGGACTTCCCAATTGGAGATTCTTCCTCGATACCAACGATAACGGCACTCTCGACACAGGAGAAGTGAACACCCCCACAGATCCCGCAGGCAATTACAAATTCCTCGACTTGCCAGCAGGAACCTACAAGGTGCGGGAAGTCTTGCAGCCTACTTGGAGGCAAACTACCCCCAACCCGGCCGACATCACTGTCACCAGCGGTCAAGACATCGCTAATATCAACTTCGGCAACTTCCAGTCGAGCACTATCAGCGGTCAAAAATTCAATGACCTCAACAACAACGGGGTTAAGGATGCCGGAGAATTGGGGCTAGGTAACTGGCAAATATTCCTCGACAGTATCAATCCCGATGGCATCTTTCAGCAGGGCGAACCGACTACCATCACTGATGCAGCGGGCAACTACACTCTCCGAGATATACCCGCAGGTACTTACCAGGTAAGGGAAGTCCCGCAAAACGGCTGGACGCAGACGACCCCCAACCCCGCCCCCGTTACGGTTAATCCCTCCGATAACATCACGGGCATTGACTTCGGCAACTTCCTGCCCCAACCCGGGGCGATCCGAGGTCTGAAGTTCCAAGACACCAACAACAATGGCACTCAGGATGCTGGAGAACCGGGTTTACCCAATTTCCAAATTCAGTTAACCAATGTCGTAGCTGGAACTGCTCCTGCTCCTGTTACTACTACCACAGACAACAGTGGTAACTACCTGTTCGCGAACCTAACGCCGGGAACCTACCGCGTCAGGGAAGTCAACCAAACTGGGTTTACCCAAAGCACACCCGAACCGGCCGACATCACCCTAACTTCAGGCGCTATTGTCACCGGCATCAACTTCGGCAACTTCCCAGCGCCGACGCCGACGCCGACGCCGACGCCTCCACCTGCGCCGACGCCGCCATTGCCATTGCCACCTGTACCGACGCCGACGCCGCCACCTGCGCCGACGCCGACGCCTCCACCTGCGCCGACGCCGACGCCTCCACCTGCGCCGACGCCGACGCCTCCACCTGCACCGACGCCGACGCCTCCACCTGTACCGACAGATTTGGTTTGCCCTGAGAACTTCCCCAGGATAGCTACTCCCAATGAGGCGGGCACTCCTTCAGCGGGTGTGAGCAACGGCCCTAACGGCGACGATACGATCGTGGGTAGTGTCGGCAATGACTCTATCTTCGGGTTGAGCGGCAACGATTTGATCTTTGGTCGAGGGGGCGGCGACTACATCAATGGCAATATAGCCAACGATACTGTCTACGGAGGGATCGATAACGATACTCTCTTTGGTGGCAAAGGGTTTGACCTGATTTTTGGCGATCGCGGTAACGATACGATTTATGGCAATCGTGGCAACGACTCTCTTTCTGGCGACGAAGGCAATGACTTATTGTACGGGGGCAAAGCCGATGACGTAATTTTGGGAGGCGCTGGCGACGACGTGCTCATTGGCGATCAAGGCAATGACACTCTCTGCGGCGGTGAGGGTAACAATAGCTTAATTGGCGGCAGCGGCGATGATTTGCTCTTTGCTGACACCGGCGATGATTTGCTCTTTGGCGGCATTGGCAGCGATACCCTCGTCGGTGGCATTGGCAGCAATGGCTTTGTCTTGTCAGCGGGCGGAGGAATTGACACGATTTTCAACTTCACTGCAGGAGTTGATTCGATCGAGTTGGTGGGAGGCTTGGACTTCAATCAACTGTCGTTAACCGAAACTAATGGCTCGACGGCGATCGCGATCGCCAACAGCGACCAGATTTTGGCTATACTGACGGGCGTGCAGCCGAGCCAGTTATCGGCTCAGAGTTTTAGCTTGCTGGTTTAGTCTGCAGATCAAACTCGGCATTTAAAACCGAGCATACACTTGCCTGCCGTCCCAGGAAAGAGGGACTAGCGGGAAGCAGAGCCTCTTTGCATGGGTTTGGAGGCTCTGCCAAAGAAGGGGAACGAATTCCGTTCCCCTTCTTTGGTCAAATTTGTTCGAGATACTTCAGCAAGTCGGCCATTTCTTGCGGACTCGGTTGAAACTGCGGCATTGGTGGGGTTTGCCCGCTGGTGACTTGCCGGATCAGATCCAATTCGGATTTGCGCTCGGACACTCCGTGCAAGTTGGGCCCGACTTGACTGTCTGAAACGGAGATGTGACAACCCGCACAGTTCATTTGAAAGATGGCGGAACCCTGAAACGGGTTGCCCGTGAGGGATAGTACGCTTTTGACGTAAGGATCGGCGACTTGAAATTGACGTATTGTGATAATTGCCAACATGATGGCAAGCAACACCGCTAGCGCAAATATGGCAAGTCGCTCGATCGGGTTTTTAATTTCATTCCTGGCAAGTTGGTTATTCAAAGGAGTTCAATTAAAAATAGTATCTACAAGAAAATTTATTTCTCATAACATAGCTTAATCGTTCGCAGCGGGGAGAGCAAGGTCTGAGACTCCCGGAAGGGCGCTTTTTGGAAAATTCATCTGTGTAAGTGCTGGTAATATTAAAAATAGGTTGTTAAATCTTAACGTTAAGGAGCTCTCATGGTAGAACCGCTGCTTTCAGGTATTGTTCTGGGTCTAATCTTTGTTACTCTGGCCGGGCTGTTTTTTGCTGCTTATCAGCAGTACAAGCGCGGCGATCAGTTGGGTATCAATAAGTAAAAGGGGTCTACAGTCCCTAACTCAGCCTGTCAGAGGGAGGGGGAATTGGGCATGGGGCATGGGGCATGGGGCATGGGGCATGGGGCATTGGTCATTAAATCGGCCTACTTCCTTCTTCCCTCTTCCCTCTTCCTTCTTCCTTCTTCCCTCTTCCCTCTTCCTTCTTCCTTCGTTAAAGATATCGATCGAGAATAGCAGCAGTTTCCAGGCCTGTTTTTTCCCAGCTAAATTGTTTTGCTCTAGCCAAACCGAGATCCCGCAAGTGCGATCGAACTTTAGCATCCGTTGCAAGCTCTTGCATAGCAGCGGCTATTTCCGCGACGCTGTAGGGGTTGACTAACAATGCGCTGTCCTCAGCCACTTCTGGCATCGAAGACAGGTTAGACGTGATGACAGGAGTGCCGCAGGCCATTGCTTCGAGCACGGGGAGGCCGAATCCTTCCCAAAGACTGGGGAAAACCAGGGCGATCGCTTGGTTGATGACTTTGGGCAAGTCAGTCGCGGGGAGGTAATCTAGGAATTTTACCCGATCGACCAATCCCAATTCTTGAACCTGCGCCTTCAGCAGTGGCGTATAGCGTTTGTCTTCCGAACCTGCTATCCACAATTCGTACTCGGAATTATCAGCCAAAGCAGCAAATGCTGCTACAAGTCGCTGCAAATTTTTATAAGGATTGTGGCGACCGATATAAAGAAAATAATTGCTTGTTGGCAAGTCTAAAAAACGGAAAAAACTGGTATCGTATCCGGGGAAAATTGGCGTAATTAAATTAGTAGGAATCTTGCAAAAATTATTGATATCTTTAGCAGTTGCTTCCGAGTCGCAAATGACGTGTTGAGCTTGCCGCAGCACTTGGGGAATGTAATAGCGGTGGTAAGGTGTCAGAGGATCGAAGGGGCGGGGAAATCGCAGCGCTATCAAGTCATGTACTGTAATTATATAGCGGCAACCTGCAAATAGAGGAGCTTCGGGAATTGGAGAAAATAACAGGTTAGATTTTAGCTGTTTGTAAATTTTTGGGAGTTGGGTTTGCGTCCACAGCAATCGGTTGATGTGTCCTTTGGTTCCTTGTTCTGGTGTTAGGTTGGCGGGGATTTGGTAGCAGTTGTTATTGGGAAAATTTTCGGCGGTGAGTAAGGTTGGGTTGAGGGATTTTAGGTGGGGAAATAGGTTTTTGGCGTAGATGGCTAAGCCGGTTGGTTTGGAAATTAGGAAGGAGAGGTTGATGAGCAGGTTGGATTGGGGATTGGGCATGGGATAATATGTAGATTGCGGTTTTGGGCTGGGATTTTTTTATTAAACCTGAGATATTGCACCATTCTCAATTAGCTTTTTAGGAACAGGCAAGATGCCTGTTCCACAAGAAAATTTATCTTTTGTGGAACAGGCATCTTGCCTGTTGCTGACAATGGTGCAAGATGTGAGTTTAACCGCAGAGGGCGCAGAGGACGCAGAGAGGAGAAAGGAAGAGAGGGAAGATTTAAAGATATTGTTGTAAGATGTTGGCGGTTGCTTTTCCGGTTTTGTTCCAGCTAAATTGAGACGATCTGGCTAAACTAGCAGTTTTTAAGTTCGATCGCACTTTTGAATCTGTGGCTACTGTTTGCATGGCTTCGGCTATTTCTCCGATGCTGTAAGGATTGACTAATAATCCGGCATCTCCGGCTACTTCTGGCATTGATGACAGGTTGGATGTGATGACGGGTGTGCCGCAAGCCATTGCTTCTAAAATTGGTAAGCCGAATCCTTCCCAAAGTGTAGGGAAAACTAGGGCAATCGCCTGATTCATCAGTACGGGCAATTGAGAATAGGGAACGTAACCGAGAAATTTTACCAAAGATTGTAAACCTAATTCTTCAACGTGTGCTGTCAACTGCGGCGTGTAGGCATTGGGAGGCCCTGCTAGCCACAATTCGTAATTTGCGCGATCGGGTAAACTGGCAAATGCAGCAATTAATCTTTCCAAGTTTTTGTAAGGATCGTGTCTGCCGGTATAAAGAAAATAATTTTTGGCTGGCAAGTCGAGATATCTAAAATTAATATTATCGCAAGCTAGGGGAATTGCGGTCATCTTTTTAGGCGGAATTTGGAAAAAGTTAGCAACATCTGCCGCAGTTGCTTGAGAATCGCAAATGATGTGTTCTGCTTGCCGCAGAACCTGCGGTATGTAGTAGCGGAAATAAGCTGTTAATCGAGAAAACCGTTGGGAAAATCGCAAAGGAATTAAATCGTGAACTGTGACGATGTAGCGGCAGCCGGAATACAAAGGTGCTTCGGGAATTGGGGAAAATATCAGGCTTGACTGCAATTTTTTGTAAATTTTAGGTAAGTTGAATTGAGTCCACAGCAGCCTGTTAATTTGTCCTTTCGGCCCTCGATCCGGTGTCAGATTTTCGGGAATTTGATGGCAAGTATAATTGTCAATTTGCTGGGAAACAAGGAGTGTAGGTTCTAGCTTTTGAAGTTCGGGAAAAAGATTTGCTGCATAAGTCCCGATTCCCGTCGGTTCGGGTGTTAAGAAGGACAAATTGATTAACAGTGAATTAGACATGATTTTATAGAACAGAATTTATCCCAATTGTAGGGGCGGGTTTTACCAACAATAATTGCCTAAAACCCATAATCTCCTAAACCCGCCCCACCCAACCAAAATTTATCCCAATTGTAGGGGCGGGTTTTACCAACAATAATTGCCTAAAACCCATAATCTCCTAAACCCGCCCCACCCAACCAAAATTTATCCCAATTGTAGATACTGTCTTGACCTGTCAAGGGGTAGCAGTCAAATAATTGGGGTCGAAAGGCTTTTGGGACTTTAAAATCC